>JAFLUC010000039.1 GCA_022509005.1 Oscillospiraceae bacterium
CCATTCCGTCGCGCCACGAACGGCTGCCGCTGTCTATGTGGCGGTCTTTTATAGCATTATAGCTGTTTACAAAGTTGCCTTTTTCATATAGCTGCTGCATTTCATCACCGCTCTCCGCATTTATTTCCGGCATCGCGCTAAGCATCATGAAAAAGCTTAATGCGCCGGAAATAACCCGCTTAATTTTTTTATTCATAATCAAACCGCCTTTCAACTTTACTTTATTTTATTATATCTTAATTGAAGCTGAAAGTAAATGCATAAAAGTGACATGTTTATTGTACATATGTCACTTTTATGCATTAAAAACTTAAAAAGCATTGGCTGATGATATCTCATCAGTCAATGCCTTTCAATATATATCATAACAACAAAAACCGGTGCATTCTATTGACATTGCACATAAAAAATGCTACAATGAATATAGTAAACGAGAAATGACTGATTAGTGATGGCAACAACAAATGTTACTATTCGTATGGATAAGGATTTAAAAAATCAGGCAGATAAGCTGTTTTCCGAATTGGGTTTAAGCATGTCAACAGCAATCGGTGTTTTTTGCCGTCAGGCGATACGTTTAGGAAAAATACCGTTTGAACTTGCGACAGATATGCCAAATACCGATACTCTTGCGGCTATTGATGATGTTAATAATAACAGGAATATGAGTAAAGCATATGATGATATGGATTAATTGATGAGGGATATATATGCTTAAAGTACGGTTTTCCACAAGGTTTAAAAAGGACTTCAAAATAATCGTAAAACTCGGCGCGCCCCCAAAAAAAATTAAAACTAAAATTTATAAAACAGTAAAAAAGGAGTAAAAAATGATTAAAACTGTAGAACAAACAACCATTGCAGATATATTTTCAATAAACAGCGATAAAATATACAAAATTCCAAAATATCAGCGAGAATATACATGGGGCATGAAAGATTGGGACGCTTTATTTAATGATGTTACCGAAAATGATATTGGTTATTTTCTTGGATCATATATATGCGTTAATAGCGGTTCATTAAACGGAACCATTTTGGAAGTAATTGATGGTCAGCAAAGATTTTCGACTATAACCTTATTGCTCGCAGCTCTTTACGATAAGTTATCAGCACACAAAAGTGAAATGGATGAAGATGAGATAACAGATCTTGTAAATTTAAAGAGTGAATTGGCAAATAAAAAACAAAGATATACTTCAAATAATTTAAAAGTAACCGAATATCATCAACGATTGTTTTTACAGAAGCAAAACTCAAACGATGAAGATTATTCATTTATTCTTTCGGATAAAAATATAATTTCAGACTCAAAAACAAAGCCTGCTAACTTTGGAAATCGTAGAATTGCCAGAGCTTATCGCCATTTCGGCAAGCTGATTGATGATGAGGTTGACAAGATTAAAGCTGAAAACAGCAACATTACTGATGTCGGAGCACTTTTTCAGATTGTCCGTAAATTTGAAGCAGCAGTATTGGTAGGTATTGAGGTTGATACAAATAAGGATGCCTATATGCTGTTTGAATCGCTTAATCACAGAGGTGTCCCACTATCAGCTTTAGACCTTATAAAAAATACTCTTATTGCACAAGCTGATTCTTCTTCAAACGCTGATAATTCATATGAAACGTGGAAACAAATTTTATCGTTTGTAGGTTCAGACGATTATGCGGTGCAGGAAAGATTTTTCAGACAATATTATAACGCATTCCGTGAGGAATTAAATGAACCGTATAATAATTCTGATAAAAAATATTATCTTGGATATCTTGCAACCCGCACAACCTTGATCGATATATACGAAAAGATGATAAAGAATGATTATAACAGCTTATTGAAGGATTTATCAAAGAAAGCAGAGAAATATTCGATTATTGTGAATAATGGCGACGATGAATATGAATATACGGAAGCTTTGCAGAATTTAGAGAGAATTTCAGGCGCTCCGTCTTATATTCTGCTGCTATATATTCTCTCAAATCAAGACGCATTGAAATTGTCAGACAATAATATAAAAGAAATTGTAAATACTCTTATAACTTTCTTCGTTCGGCGTAACTTAACCGATGTTCCAAACACAAGAAAATTAACACAGTTGTTTATTGATATTGTTGCCGGCATCAAAAATTTAACCGATAAACAAATCGTATCGGCAATTCATGATAGACTTAAAGAGGTGTCTGCAGGCGACTCTGTTTTTGAAGAAAAACTCAGAGGTTCAATTTATGATGAAAACCCCGAAGCAACCAGATTTGTTCTTTGTGCTATAGAGGCACAATATCGGACAAAAGAAATATATTCTGATTTGTGGTCCAGAGATAATAGTAATAAATATATATGGACTATAGAACATATTTTTCCTGAGGGTGAAAATATACCAGCTTGTTGGGTAAATATGATTGCTGACGGAGATACGGAAAAGGCTAAGGAGTTAAGAATAAAACACGTACATACTTTGGGAAATCTGACAATTACAGGATATAATCAACACCTTTCAAACATGTCTTTTGATCAAAAAAGAGATAGAAAATCAAAGGATAAAACAAAGGATATAGGTTATAGAAACGGTCTGCATCTTAATTCGGATATTGTTAACCAAAGCGTATGGACAATAGATAATATAGTTAACAGAACCAACACTCTTGTAGATACTCTCATGAAAATGTATAAATGGTGATAAGTTAATAGCAATATTATTAAACTATAGCAGTATAGATGATATGATTTCTTATGGCATATATACAGTTTCATTGTAATTTCAACGTATTATTGATATTATCAATTTGAGTTTATCTGACTGGCATCTAAACTGGCATCGCGCGGTGAAACCACTCTTTTGATTGTCAACCTATTCTTTTTAGAGTGGGTTGACAATTTGAGGCTTTTATGTTATAATCAATTATAGATGTATTGGCAAAAAGTGTAAAGGAGAGATTAAAATGTCAGAAAACAATGTATCTGAGTTTAATATTCGTATGATGGTGTACTGCGCCCTGTTTACAGCGCTGATTATTATTGGTGGGTACATAAGCATACCTATCCCGGTGGGACCCGTTCCTGTTGCGCTGGCTGATTTTTTTGTAATGCTGGCGGGGCTTTTTCTTGGGTTTAAATACGGGCTTATAAGCACGGTGCTGTATATTGCTCTGGGCGCGCTCGGACTGCCTGTTTTTGCGGGCGGAAAGGCGGGGCTTGCAGTAATTGCCGGACCGACCGGCGGATTCCTTTTCGGCTATCTTTTTATGACCGTGTCAATAGGACTTATCGCAGGCAAAAGAAAACCATCTGTTGTTATTAACCTGATTGCTTTAATAGCCGGTAATATCTTACTGTACGCGATCGGGACACCGTGGCTGAAATTCAGTACGAATATCAGCTGGACTGCGGCATTAGCTGCCGGACTTACTCCATTTATTGCGGGAATTGTTATTAAAATAGCGGCGGCCTCTGCCCTGGGGCGTGTTCTCCTTCCGCGATTTAAGCAAAACATGGTCTCTGCTTCTGCGCAGACGGAGACCGGTAAGGGTGTATAAATGTCTGTACTGGAAGTAAAAAATCTGACTCATATTTTCCCGGACGGAAAAGAGGCCGTTAAAAATATCAGCTTGCAGATCAATGATGGTGAATTTGTGATAATCGCAGGATCAAACGGTTCCGGGAAAACCGTTTTTATCCGCCACCTGAACGGATTGCTTGCCCCGACAAAGGGTGAAGTGCTTATCGACGGAGAACCGATAACGAAAAACATCATCAAAGCCCGACGTAAAATAGGATTGATCTTTCAGGATTCCGACAGTCAGATAGTAGGACAAACGGTGGCTGAGGATGTCGCTTTCGGACCGGAGAATCTTAATCTGCCGGTATCCGAGGTTGATCGGATCGTGCAGGAGGTTTTGGAAACTGTCGGACTGAGTGAGATGGCGAATCAGAGTCCTCATACGCTTTCGGGCGGACAGAAACGAAAGCTTGCTGTTGCGGGTGTGCTTGCCATGAAACCGGATATTATTATGTTTGACGAGCCGTTTACGGGTCTTGATTATCCGGGTGTTATACAGGTGCTGCAGCAGCTTGTAGAGCTTCATAACGCCGGACATACCATTATCCTTGTAACACACGAATTGGAAAAGGTTCTGGCGCACGCCGACAGGCTGATAATTATCCACAAAGGCGAGCTTGCGGAGGACGGCGATCCGGAGGATGTTATTTACCGTGCTGAAAGCTACGGAGTGCGGATGCCGCTTAAAAACGGGGAAAGGGTTGGCGAGTTGACATGGCTCAGGTAACATTTTTCCATTATATACATAAAGACACTGTATTGCATAGGATGGACGGCAGATTGAAGCTGCTGTGTATGCTGATACTCAGCGTGTCGTCGGGCTTTGCTACAGATTGGTGGGATTATTTAGTACCGCTTGCTCTTGCTGCTGCCGCTTTGATTGCGGCAAGGCTGCCGGTTATTGCATTGCTGAAAGATATGCGATTTTTTGCCGTGATTATTTTAATCGTTATGGTCACAAACGCGTTTACGATACAGGGCGATCCGATACCTTATTTTCCGATCAGGTATGTTTCTGTGCAGGGTGCAGTTACTGGTCTGCGGTTTGCCGGACGTCTAATTCTTATCATTATGGTATGTACCGTTGTGACCGGCACGACTTCACTGCTGACATTCAAGAATGTCATAGAGTGGTATTTGCGCCCGATTCCGTTTGTGCCGGAGGTACGAGTTGCCACAATGATAAATCTTACGTTTGTATTTATCCCTGTCATATTTGACAGCTATACAGAAATGGTGAATGCACAGAAATCACGCTGCGTAGAGCTGCGGAAGAACCCGATAAAAAGAATGAAATTTATAGTTTTTCCGTTATTGAGCCGTACGCTGAGAAGAACGGATGAAATTGTCTATGCTATGGAATCACGCTGTTATTCGGAAGTAAGGACGAGGGCTGTGTTCAGAACAAACAAAGCGGACTGGCTCATACTCGCTGTCTGCATAGCTGTTCTGGTTTTTGTGATTTTGTAGGAAAAATATAGAAAACAACCGCCTGCCACTGCGGTGGCAAGCGGTTGTTTTATGTCGTCTGAAATTATTTCAATTCTGCGAAATCGCATACAGGCTCTTGTGTTTCTCTCCACAAAAATGCCTTGTATGTGTATGTTTTATCATCCGTAACAGGAATTTCAAGCCTTGAATTTTCTGTCACAGGACTGTATTTCACTTCAACAAGTACGCCGTTCTCGTCATATTTTGCAAGGTATGCGTACAGCTCGCCGGTTTCGTTAACGATTGTGTAATCAGCATATACCGCGTCATCGCTCTCTGTTATCGTTATATGCGTCTTTTCCGGCACAGGCGGTTCTGTCGGTTCAGGCTCGGTGCTTACCACAAGCGCCGATAATTCAAGCTCGTTTACGCTCGTTTCCGACCATGTTGCCAAAGCGACTACAAGATATCTATACTGACCGGAAAGCGAGGTTGTTACGTTCGCCCCGTTTGCAATACCTAAGATCTTTGCGTCATAGAGCTGAGCAAACGGCACATACAGATTGCTTCCGCTTTTTGCAAGGTCTGATGATGAACCCATCTCAGAGGGAGTTTTTAAGATATTATCATTATCCGTGCCGAGATATACAACGCTTGTTTTGCTGTTGCCCTGCATTATAATTTCATTTAAATCAAATACCTTGCCGTCGCCCGCGTAGAATACCTCGTATGCCACATACGGCGACGCTGCTCTTGAAGCCGTCCATGCAGTTGATGTGTTGCCGTCATACGAATATTCAGGATTGCCCAGACTTGTTGACGCATAGCTTGTCGCATAATAATCCGCAAGGTTCAGCGGCTTCGGCTTTAAAGCGTCTATTGCGTCAAGTATAGCTTTGCGTGACTTGTTTATATCGCTCTGTGTCTCGCGGTTTACGTTATCAAGCGCCGTTTTCAATGCCGCGGTTGTTTCATCGGAGTAGGTGTTGCCTGCAAGGATTTCCTCCGCCTTTGCGATTGCCTCGTTAAGCGCGCTTTCGTCAATCGTTCCCTCCGGCGAGGTAATCGTTATTGCCGCTCCGTCATAGCTGAGTTTTGCCACTGTTACAGAGTCAATCTCCGGCGCGGTGGAATTTACAAGCGAGCTGAACTGATATGAATTATCGTTATAAATACGGATTGTGTTATTTCCCTCATTCAGTTTAGCCTGCATATCAACAGTTTTGAACGTCTCCCAGCTCATTGTATGTCTGAAATAAACAGTCTCCGGCTCGCTGTCGTTTACTTTAATCTGCGCGTAACGCTCCACAAGGTCAATATTGTACGGATGTACATACGTCTCGCCGTTGCTCTTAAGCATCACAGGCGCCGGCTCATCGTTCGAGTAGCGGATTGCAATATTATACATACCTTCCGACTTTACATTTACGTTAAGCTCGATGTAATTATCCTCGCCCTTGTCGTTTGCGTTCGCGTGCTGACCTATGCCAAGCTCTGTTATAACAGCACCGCCGCTCGCATATTTACTGTCCTTATAATATGCGTTAGTGCCGTGTATCGCGATATTCTTTGCTACTATTGTTGTAATCGGAGTCTCCTCGGGGATATATGCATGCTCATTATCAAATTCAAAATTAAGAACAGTTACATTACCTGTTACTCCGATTGTGTTTGCACCCTGTGAAAGGTATACTGTTTTTGAAACGTCTATATCACGGGTTGAAACATCTGAATAAGTCTTAGCATCCGGCGCGTAGTCTACAATCTGACGCGTAAGCGTGAAGTCGCCGTCGCCTGTTATCTCGTAATATCCGGCTTTTGGCGCAACCGCTGTAACCTCATATGAATTATCGCCGTTCTTGAACGACTTCATTTCGGTTAAGTCTATTTCAAAGTCATAGCGCGCGTCTATATCAACCAAATCAAGATCGAGCTTGTCAATAGCTGCCACAAGCTGCGCTTTTTCAGCCTTGCTGCCCTCGTTGCCGTTTATGTGTGTGAAGGTTATTGTATGCTCACCCGCAGTCAGTCTGACGTCAACATTATAATGTCTGCGGTAGCTCCATGTGATTGTGGAGTCAAGATAAATCGTTTTAACCTCGCCGTTATCTATCTGCATTCCGTACGGCAGAACCTGACCGATACCGCGGTTTTGTCCGTTCGGGTCGGGTTCGAGCGTCATCGGATTTACGCTCGGCGCCTGTAAGGAATAGAACAGACCGATATCATATGTTCCGTCCTCGGGTACGTTCACAGTAAATTTCACGCCGTCGCCGTTGTTATTTATGCTTCCGACCTCTTTTCTGCCCGAAGCCGCCCATGTGCTCCAGCCGGTCTTTGCATACGCTTTTGCGCCGCCGAGTAATGTCGCATCCTCTGCCTCATAGGAAAGCGTTGAGATCTTCACGTCCTTCATAGCCGTACCTGTTTCGTCAGTCGGGGTTACTACTGCGAAGAACGCGTCCATTTCATCAGTGTCAGTTGTCTGTATTTTTAATGTATTGTCTGTCACATTCACCGCGCCGTCAAACACAACCTCAGGCTTGTAATTCGCGCCGTGCTGTCCCGAGAAACCCACGCCGTAGATTTTAACGTGAGCCGCGCCGTTCGATCCTACAAGAGCGGTTTTATCCATGTTATCGAGATAAACCGTTTCCTTGCCGTTCTTTTCCTCGCTGCCGCCGAAAAGAACGTATGCCATCGGTATATCCTTATCATACGCGGTAAGCCCATAGAAGCGCGTATTCGCAAATGCCGGAGATTTAAGCGGAACCTGCTCGCCTGTCATCTGCGCGTACCAGTGGTATACCCACCAGGTCGAGGATGGACTGTTCTGGTCAGCCGCAACCTCGTTAAGCGAGTTTGCCATACCCCAGTATGCCATACAGCCGTCCATGTCCTTATCCTCGAACATTGCGAGCCATTTAACAAGTCCGCCGGATGTAGCTATATCGTAATGGCGAGCGTATTCGTTTACGAGAAGCTCCGGCTGATTATCGGCAGAGTAATATTTAGCTGTCATGCTCTTTATCTCGTCATAATTACTGAAAAACTTCGTCATTGAGCTGTCGCCAAGCTCATGCCATGAGATAAGCTCAGGCAGACAATTATTGTTCTTACAATATGATAAGAAGTTATCGTAGCTGTTTTTGTTATAGTTGGCAAAGTTCGGGCCCGCACATTTCGCGTTCGGGTCTATCTTATGAACCGCCTCATATACCTGCTTCCAAGCCGCCTCAAGTCCGGAGAGATTTCCGCCGTACCATATCTGGTCAGGTTCGTTGAACAGAACATAGCTGTACTTTGCAGCTTCTTCTTTGTTCAGCACATAGTAATTTCCGTCGCTGCCTAAAAACGCGCCCGCGTCGCCTTCGTTTGCCTTGTCGCAAATCATGCCGTAGAGGATTTCCTCACACGTTTTCGTATAGCCGTCAACGTCAATTGAACCATTTTTCATAGGTGCGTCATATGGCCATTCAAGATAGATATCCTGTAAATATACCTGTATTGATTTTACTCCTGCCGCTTCAAGCGCTGATTTTGTTCTTATCGCATCGCCTGTCGGGTGCTGCAAACCGCCCAGCGCCTTCTGAACCATTGTAGCGGGTTGTAAACCCTGTAATAAGTCTATGGTAGGAACGTTCGGCTCAGCTTCGCCGTATAAGAAACCGGTTGAGCCTTTATATAAAAGTCCGCGCTCGTTCATGTCAAAGTGAAGCTCCGCGCCGTTGTCGTTTGCTATCCGCAGCTTGCCATTGTCGTTCTCTACGTAATAGCCGCCGCTGCCGCTTATCGTGATGCCCGAAATATCAGCCCCTGCGCCGATAGTGCCAAGCTCAACCGATGCGGGGGAGTCCTGGGTGATCTCAAATGAACCTGACCAGCCTGCGCCGATGTTAAGCTTACAAGTGTTCGACTGCAAGCGAAGCTTGCTAAGCTCTGTACCCTCATTGATATTTACAGTCGCCGCATCAGCTACAGTGATATCAAATTCAGAGTTATTAACAAATTTTACATTGTTAAGCGTCAGATTACCCTGCTTGCCGGAGCCTGACGAGCCGGAGCTTACAGCCGCCCGACGTCCTGAGGTTGTGACGGTGTAGTTTTGGATTGTTGCATCGGTGATGGTCATGCTTCCCGCGCCTTCCCATATACCGACGTCGGTTTTTGCATTGCCGTTAATCGTCAGATTTTTCAGTGTCGAATTGACGTTTTCGTTCTGGAAAATCGTTGAATCGGCATTTGTCTGAGTGCTTGTAAGCGTATGACCATTGCCGTCAATAGTCACGGCGGCAGTGATGCCGCTGTTTGTAACATTGAAATCGCTTTCAATAGTATAGGTACCGGCCGTGCCGAATGCAGTTTTCAGCTCCGCGAGCGATGAGATCGTGCCGTCGGCGTATGCGACACACGCAAGCGATATCGTCATAACGCCTGCCAGCGCCGCGCTTATAAATCGTTTTGTTTGCATAGTCCTTCCTCCTAGTAGTATATATACTACTTTATCATATTTTTAACGAATAATAAATACTCATGTGTTGACAATATGTGTTTAAATGTGATATTATATTAATAGAAAGCTATGTGGAGGTGCTTTATGGTGGATTATTTCTTCAGAAATTATTACCTTGCCACAACATATGTTCCTACAGACATATATCCTATACAGTACGGCGAGCAGCAGTGCAGACCGGGTTACGGATTCGGACCATATGTGCGCAGTAACTATATTCTGCATTATGTGTATTCCGGCGGAGGCATTCTCCTTATAGATGACACTGAATATACAATACATCCCGGAGAAATATTTCTCATAAAGCCCGGACGCCGCGCGTATTATGAGGCGGACTCAGAAAATCCGTGGATGTATCGTTGGATTGAGTTTAACGGCAGTATGTCGGAGCGTATTCTTTCAGCGTTTACCAAGCCTGTTATTTCCGATTATGATGACGGGATGATAGGAGAGAGATTCAAGGAGTTTATAAGCTGCGGAAAAATCCCGTTTGAAGCCGCAATGGAAAAATTCTGGGCTGTTATTGCCGCGCTTACGGTAAACTCTGCTGAAAGCGAGCATATCCGGTCACAGGACTATGTGCAAATGGCAGAGCTGTATATAAAAAATAATATTGACAAGAAAATCACGGTAAACGATATTTCATCTCATGTGGGAATAAACCGCAGCTATCTCAGCCGTCTTTTTAAACAATATAAAAACATAAGTCCGCAGCAGTATCTTACAACAGCGAGAGTGAACATGGCCGCGCAGTATCTGAAAAATACGGATATATCCATTGCCGAAGTGGCGCAGAGCGTGGGCTATTCCGATTACCATACATTTAATAAGGTTTTCCACCGGAGCTTTAATACCTCGCCGTCTGAGTGGCGCAAAAAACACTTTTGGCAGAGGTCAATTATAGATAACAAACACGAAAATGGAGGTTAATAATGAAAAAATATCTTGATAAAATAAACAGCGTTATCGAAAACGGACGCTTTAAAGACACATGGGAGTCATTGCAGCAGTACCGTGTTCCGGAGTGGTACAGAGAGGTCAAGTTCGGAATATTTATCCATTGGGGGGTTTATTCCGTTCCGGCATTCGGCAGCGAGTGGTATTCGCGGAATATGTACATACAGGGCAGCAAGGAATTTGAGCATCATATAAAGACATATGGCGCGCACAAGGATTTCGGATACAAGGATTTTATACCTATGTTCAAGGCGGAAAAATTCAGCGCGGCGGAATGGGTCGACTTGTTTAAAGAAGCCGGAGCACAGTATGTCATGCCTGTGGCGGAGCACCATGATGGGTTTCAGATGTATGAAAGCGAGCTGTCAGACTGGAATGCAAAGAAAATGGGACCGAAACGTGATGTTTTAGGCGAGCTTTCCCAAGAATGCAAGCGCGTGGGACTCAAAAACTGCGCTTCAACCCACCGAGTTGAGCATTGGTTCTTTATGGGGCACGGAAAGGAATTTGAGTCGGATATAAAAGAGCCGTTAAAGCGCGGTGATTTCTACTGGCCTGCCATGCCCGAAGCTCATCATCACGACCTGTTCTCTGAACCAACCCCAACGCAGGAGTATCTTGAGGACTGGCTTTGCCGCTGCTGCGAAATCGTAGATAAATACAAGCCGAAGGCGATATATTTTGACTGGTGGATTCAGCACAGTTCAGTAAAGCCGTATCTTAAAAAGTTTGCCGCGTATTACTACAACCGCGCCGACGAATGGGGTGAGGAGGTTGTGATAAACTATAAGCATGACGCGTTTGCGTTCGGAACTGCGGTTGTCGATATTGAGCGAGGTCAGTTTGCGGATGTGAAGCCGTATATCTGGCAGACCGACACAGCGGTTGCAAAAAATTCGTGGTGCTATACAGAGGGCAATAGCTATAAAACATCAGTTCAGATAATCCGCGATCTGGTGGATATCGTGAGCAAAAACGGCAGACTGCTGTTAAATATCGGACCTAAAGCGGACGGAACAATTCCTGACGAGGACAGAAGCATTCTGCTTGATATAGGAAAATGGCTCAAAGTAAACGGCGAGGCAATTTATGGCGCGAAGCTGTGGCGCAAACCTGCGGAAGGACCAACAGAGATAACAGAAGGACAATTTGCGGACGCGGAGGCAAAGGCATATACGTCCGAGGATATCCGTTTTACTGTAAACGGCGGCTACTTATATGCAATTTCACTTAATATGCAGGGTAAGGACAGTATCTGTATAAAATCGCTTGCCGAGGCGGACGCGTCATGTAAGCCCAATTTCCATGGTATTATAAAATCCGTGGAGGCGCTGGGCTATGACAAGACCCCCGAATGGACGCGGGATGAAGAGGGTCTGAAAATCAAAACGGTGAAAATAGACAGTGAAACGCCCGTGACATTTAAAATTTTGATAGATTAAAAAAACGACAGAAGGAAATGAGAAAGTGAAAAAGAAAGAAATAACAAAGAGATACATATTATTTATAATAAGCCTGTTTGTCAGCGGATTGGGCGTTGCGATAACTAAAAGGGGAGAGCTGGGCGTATCGCCGATATCATCAACCGCGAACGTCTTGAGCATGAAATGGACCGCGCTTAGCCTCGGCACATGGCTGCTTGTATGGAACACGTCATTGGTATTGGGTCAGATTATTATACTGCGGCGTAAATTTCAGTTGATCCAGCTTTTGCAGATACCACTATCTGTGCTGTTTGGTTGGTTCACGGATTTAGGGATGAGCATGACGGGCTTTATGGTGTCTGACATCTACGCTATAAGGCTGATGTGCGTACTGTTGGGAACGGCTGTTCTCGCGCTTGGCGTTGCGCTTGCGGTAATAGCGAATGTTATTATGAACTCGGGCGAAGCGTTTGTTAAGGCGGTTGCGGATGCGATGAATAAACAGTTCGGTGATATAAAGATATTCTTTGATGTGGGCTGCGTGATATTTGCCCTGATCATGTCGCTTATTCTGTTTAATTTTAAGATCATAGGCGCGAGAGAGGGAACTATTATCGCTGCGTTCTGCACGGGTATAGCGGTTAAATTCTATCTGAAAACGATGAAAAAGCCGCTTGACAGGATACTTGAAAAATAAATTCTATATGCTAATAAAGCTCGCAGAGTCAAACCCTGCGAGCTTTTGTTATGCTTTAATCGTATGCGACAACGGATAGGTTGTCGAGATATACTGTAAAGTCATTAGGAAGCCATGTCATTAACGTAAGTGATTTGAGTGATCTCAGATCTGTTGTTCTTCCATTCGTTTTTAACGGTATTCTCTCGTTTGTTTCTCTGTTAATAAACAGCCAGCTTGCTTCTCCGGTTTCCAGATCAAGCGTAAAGGATCCGCGGATCCAGTGGTTAAGATACGCGTCCATATTTTCATTGCTGCCGTCGAACCAGAAGCCCTGAGCTTTGCCGCCGCCCGGTCGGTGGTGCTGTATTCTGTACCAGCCGCCATCCCAGCAGCTTTCCGGATCCTTATCAAGCAGGCTTATCGCCATACGTCCGGAATTGGAATAGTCAAAGTACGTGTCATAGCTTACAGTAACCTTCTTGTGGTCGCCTACGTATTGGCTAAGATCCCACGATGCGATACCGAAATCTTCGGTAGATCCTTCCTTCGGGTAAGCACCATTGACTGCTACGCTTAGCTTGGCAGCGCCGTTTCCGTTTATTGCCTTATTAATAATGCTGTTTCTGTAATCTATTGATTTAACTGATATATACTTATTTGATTCAAGCATTGACACGTTTGCAAATTCAAAATCAACCTTTGCGCCGTTTCCGTCTACCTTCTCATATACTATGGATGCGTTCGGCTCATCTTCGGTCGGTTCGAAGGTCACGGAGTTTTCAGACTTATCTGCAAGAACATAATAATTGCCGTTATTATCGACTATTCCGTAATCGCCGTATCGTGTTATGGTACCTGTGTCAGGTCGGTATATGCCGGTATAAAGCGTCATTACAGCATTTCCGTCCTTATCCACAGCATTAACAGCATAATCGATCTCCGCTTTTGTGTATCGGAACACAAGATCGATTGTAATTGATGCTGTCGGGTCATTGCCGATTTTCAGACCATCGCCGCCCGATACATATCTGTAGCACATTTTTGTGTTCGCATCATAACCAAAATCTTCAAGGTATTTGCTGGGAACGGAATATGTCGTTCCGATAGCTGCCTGTTCCGTTACAGAATCACGTACCGTATTGCCGTCCATATCAAGGAAGTTGATCGTAATGTCAACCGTTGTGTCCTTGCCCTCGGTGTTCGTAATACGCTGCTTTGTAACACCGTTGTGTACGGTCTTTACGTATGCCGCGTATTCGCGCGCGTCATACATATCCTTGTTCTCGCTTATATAATAGCCGATATGCGGCGGCTGATTGTACGCGGTCTGCTCGTTCGTTACCTGCATACGGTATGCGCGGTCATGCATAAGCGTATAGAGCTTATGATTTGTTTCGATAGTTGTTGTATAAAGCTTCAGTGCCGTGCTGTTGCTTGTCGGATACACAACCTCCTCGCGCCAGTCGCCTAATATATCAGCCTGAATTGCCGGATTATTCTTTGTTCCGTTTATGGCAGTGCAGCCTGAGGCCGTAAATATTGTACTCATATTTCTGCCGCCGGTGTAGTTTGTAATATTCGTGCCGTCAAGCAGCTCATCATATGTATCGCCGTCCCAGAATATGCGGAAATTCTGACTCATTCCGTAGTTGCCGCTTGAAAAGCTTGTACCGCCGTTTGCGCGGTAATTTCCGCCGCCTGTGAGCTGATAATATCCGCCCGCGCCGATATCGGCCATCATGCCTCGGCCTGTGTCGTCGCTTGCGCTCCAGTGTCCGAGCTCTGTTCCGTCAGCCGCGTCATATACTGTCATACCGTAATCTGCGGGTTTTCCGTCATTGCCGTTCGTGCTGCCGGAAATTGAATATCCGCCGCTCTCGTGTACACTGAAATATTCAAGTCCGACATGAGTAGGGTCATAATCGCTCATATGCAGCGCGTCACCGTGACCGCGTCCGCTGCTCCATAATACCGATAAATCATCATCAAGCGCAAGCGCGCCGCAGATTATTTCATCCTTGCCGTCACCGTCAACATCGCCGACCGTTATGTTATGGTTTCCCTGACCGGAGAACTGCGCGCCGGTTTCGGCGTTAAAGGTATTGCCCTTTATGAGCCTGCCGTTTTCAAGAGTATACGCCGCAACTGTCGTTTTCGCATAATATCCGCGCCATGTGATGATTGACGGATGAACACCGTCAAGATACGCTGTCGTGCCTAAGAATCGGTCAACGCGGTTTGTAGTTTCAGGTCTTCCGCCGGAATCAAGACCCCAGTTTCTGTTTGAATCTGTTCTTAAGAACGGGTACATAACTGTATCTATTACCATGCCTTCGCCGTTAAATACGCTGTAGTATTCGGGACCCTCCGTGATAAATCCGCCCTCATCGACATAGCTTATTGAATTGTCACCGCTTCGTACAGCCGGATCAAGACTTACCGTGTTTACATATGTGCCGTAGCTGTCCTTTGAGCCGGGCGCGGTTTTCATTGCGATTTCCGCTTTGCCGTCAAGATCAAAGTCGTAAACTATAAACTGAGTATAATGCGCGCCTGCACGGATATTCGGACCAAGATCGATCCGCCACAGCTTATTTCCCTCTAAATCATACGCGTCAATCAGCACATTGCCTGTATATCCGCTCTGTGAGTTATCCTTGCCGTTGCAGTCCCATTTTAATATGATCTCATAATCGCCGTCGCCGTCAAGATCACCAACGGACGCGTCATTTGCCGAATATTGATATGTCTTACCGTCAGCAAGCTTTACAGCTGCCGGCTTGTCAAGCGGGATAGTAAGCGAGTTATCCGCCCATACCGAAACAGCGTCGGCTTGTATATCTTCAGCGCTTACTCCGCTTCTTCCTTCCATCGGTCTCATGTTGTCCCACAAAAATGCCTTGTCCACGTCAAAATCCGTGGTAAATTCATTTTTACCAAACATCAGATTTTCTATATGCACATTTTCAAGTCTGTTGTCGCTGTCATAGCTTGCGGCGATCGCAGTAAGTCCGCTCGTGTTTGTTACTGCTGTGATATTTCGCCTGCTGTCGTCAATCGTTATGGAATTCGTCAGCTCTGCGCCTGACGGCACAACTGTGTATTTACTGTTAATTGTTCCGTCTGAATCGGTATAGTTCGTGCTGTCCGTTACCGTTGTGATTTTCACCCCGTCACGATACACGTCAAAAGCCGTATCGTATTCCTCCGTGCCGAGAAGCCGCCATGACAGATATACGCCGTTATCTATCTTGACAGCCACCGTGCCGCGGTCAAGATACTCCATCTGCACCGGTTGTGGTACAGCAATATCATCCGCGAAAGCCGTAACCGCGCCTGTGATCGGTATTGCTGTGATCGCCATAGCCGCTGCCGCAGCAAGTGCAGTTATTCTTTTTAACATAATTTGTCCTGCCTTTCAGTTATAATCCGTGTCAATATATACTTATGCCTATTATAATGATAACATAAAAAAACCGTCATTACAATTTAAAATGACGGTTTTATTATCTCATTTTAAGTATATTTCACAAGAAAACATTATTTCTCCCTCTGCGCTTTTGCCCTTAGCAAGAACGGCATCCTCGCCTTGCGCAGTGTATATCATAAGTCTGCTGTCCTTCTGCACCTCGCGGTGAAAATCAATGCGGAAGGTATCGATATATTCATCCTCACCGGGATTCAGCGCGTCAAGTGTATAGTCTGCATATTTTATATTGCTCACATGCCCGTTTACGTCTATATTTGAAAAGCCGGGACATATCTCGTAAGCATCGCCGCTCTCCGAAAAATCGGCAGCACGTCCGAATTTACCGGGGAAGTTTCTTTCTTCAAGATAATCCCAATCATCGGGGAATATATCCATAACGCGCGCAAAGCGTCGTGTTTCGCTGTTCATGAGAACCCATTCAGTTGAGCCTTTGATCAGCACATTGTCATTTTCGTCCGAAATAAGATATTCACGCTGAAAGCCTATTTTAGACGGAGCAAGCGGCCATGTTCTGGCCTTTATTGTGCTGCTCACCGGCGGATCCGCCACAACCTGATATTTCAGCTTTGTGAGCACCCACATGAGCTTCTTTGCAAGCATGATCTCCATTCCTATTCCGAGCCTTTCAGCGTGCTCAACGGCGATTTCCTGAAAAATATCCAGCACGGCCGATGGTTTGATTTTCTTGCGGCTGTCGAAATCGGATAATCTTAAATAGTATTCTCTTTCAAGCATTAACCCCATAATTATGACTTCCTTTCAAAAATCAGGCCTTTGACGGCGCAGAAACCGCGGGAATTTCATCAATATTATATTTTCTTTTGTATTCGTTAAAGTAACGGATATATTCAGCATTTCTCGGGTCGCGCATTCCCTTATTATATCCATGTTCAAGCTTGTTCATAGCAACCGCGATGTTTGAGCAGTGCGCGCCCAATCTTTCGATATTTGCAAGAATGTCATGGAACGATCTTCCGTCCGCAAGCTCGCACTGTCCGAGGCTAAGTCTTGAAACGTGATGTTCTTTTAAATCTTCGCTCAATACATTTATATATTCACGAAGCGGCTCAACGCGTCTGACCTTATACAGATTGTTCTCAACAAACGCGTCAATGATAAGATCTACCATTTCAACAATTGCTGATTTAAGAACCTTTAACTCCTTCTGCGCCTGTTCCGAAAAGGTTATGCCCTGCTCGTGAAGGTCCTCAGCCACAAACGCAATATTTAAAGCATAGTCGCTCAGTGACTCAAAGTCGCTGACCGTATAGAGGAACTTTGTCACATTCTGACTTTCACCCAAAGTCAGCTTTCTTTCCGAAAGCCGGATAAGATATGTGCCGAGCTTGTCCTCGTATTTGTCAACAAGAGCCTCGGTATTTTTGATTTTATTGAATTTTTCCTCAGAGTAATCGGTGAGAATACCCATTGCGCGCTTAACGGCCTTACGAGATTTCTTCGCAACATCGTTCATTACCTGCTGTATCTGCGGGATCGCAAGCGCGGGATAGTTTAAGAAATGCTCGTCAAGCAGGCTGAAGTCCGCCTTGTCATCCTCGTCCTCGGGAACGTCCTTGATGATTGCGCATACAATCCTCTCAATGATCTTTCTGCAGGGGAGCAGAATAGAAACATTGGTAACTCTGTACATAGTATTAAGAAGCGCAACGCTTATCGCGCTCATCTGAAGCGACATGAAACCGAAATGAAAGATCATGTTCAGCGTATAGAATACAGCCAGCCATATGAGCATGCCTAAGGTGTCGTTTAA
This sequence comes from Oscillospiraceae bacterium, assembly GCA_022509005.1. Classification (GTDB taxonomy): domain Bacteria; phylum Bacillota; class Clostridia; order UBA1381; family UBA1381; genus Ornithomonoglobus. Next base: position 17,823 of record JAFLUC010000039.1, read on the forward strand.
GAGGTAGACGAAAGCGGTTCGCTTCGCTTCTGCGTTAGTTCCTATAGACGAAAGCAAAACGGGGGTTGAAGCGCCGATTCCTATACCCATTATGATCGGAAGCGCAGCGTCAAATGAGATGCCTCCGGCAAAAGCAAGAGCCTGGAGCACACCGACCGAGGCTGACGCGCTTTGCAGGATCACAGTGATCAGGATACCTGCAAGAATACCGAGAATTGGGTTTGAGAACATTGTAAATACAGAGCCGAGCGTATTTCTTAAAGAGCTCACGGAGCTGCTCATCAGCTGCATACCCGTCATAAGTATCGCAAATCCGAGAAGTATATCGCCAAAGCTGCGGTAAACCCGCTTCTTCGAGCACATCCTGATAACAATACCTGTAATTGCGGCGATCGCGGAAATAGTCGCGCTTGACAAGAGCCGCGCAATTCCCATTGAGCCGTCGATATAAGAAAGACACAAGATCCAGCCTGTGACGCTTGTTCCTATATTCGCGCCCATGATAATGCTTATCGCCTGGGATAGCTTCATCATGCCGGAGTTTACAAATCCGACAAGCATAACTGTTGTCGCGCCCGATGACTGAATAATTGCCGTAACTGACGTTCCGAGCAGAAGTCCTTTTACAGGTGTATTTGTAAGCTTGTACAGAATATTTTCCATTTTGTTGCCGGCAACCTTTTTAAGGCTGTCGCCCATTGTGGACATACCGTAAAGGAACAGCGCAACGCCGCAAAGCAATGACAATATCGATGTTATATCCATATAATAGCCTCCATAAACAGCGGTTATCTTCTTTTGTGAAGGAGTTTTATGATTATCAGAAAACCAAATAACTCCCATCATATCCATTATACCATATAATTCGGAAAAAAGCTATAAAAATTTTTGGAATTTTTCAAATTCTGTATAAACACCACGTAAATATAAATTTTTTCATGCAGGATTAGGGGAAAAGTTCTAAAAAGATTCAGTGAGAATTAAAAATATATTGACATAATGAGATAAAAATGATAGAATAATGTAAATATAATTCGTTATATCTATCCGGAGGAGTAGATTATGCAAATAGTAGTAATAGCTAACTTCCTGATATGGCTTATATTCTTTATATGCTATTTGTATCAGATATTTTATATTTTGGTGCCATACATAAAGAAGGACAGGCCTCAGGGCGAGGCTCAGAAAAATAGATTTGCAGTGCTGATTTCAGCGAGAAATGAATCGCATGTAATAAAGAATCTTATTGACAGTATAAATAAACAGACTTACCCGCGCGAGCTGATCGATGTTTATGTGGTTGCGGATAATTGTACGGATAATACCGCGGATATCGCAAGAGAATTAGGCGCGAATGTATATAATCGATTTGATAATGTCAATATAGGCAAGGGCTACGCTCTGAACTTTCTTCTCGGCAAGATCAAGAACAAACACGGAAATGATTACTATGACGGCTATTTTGTGTTTGACGCCGACAATGTTCTTGATAATCGATATATAGAAGAAATGAATAAAACGCTTTCAAGCGGGTACAAGATCATCACAAGCTACCGTAACTCGAAAAATTACGGCGATAACTGGATCTCGGCAGGATACGGATTATGGTTTCTGCGTGAATCAAAGTATCTTAATTATGCAAGAATGCTGATGGACACAAGCTGCGCAATTTCCGGTACAGGCTTCCTGTTCGATAAGGAGATCGCAAAAAAGCTTAACGGCTGGAATTATTATCTTTTGACCGAAGACATTGAATTCACGGTAGATCATGTTATAAATGAGCATAAAATAGGGTACTGCAATAAAGCTGTTCTGTATGACGAGCAGCCTAACACGTTCGGTCAGTCGGTTCGCCAGCGTATGCGCTGGGCAAAGGGATATTTCCAGGTTCTGTGCAACTATGGTCCGAGGCTTGTCAAAGGCATTTTTGGTAAGAACAAGTTTTCATGCTATGATATGTCAATGTCGATCATGCCGGCGCTTATTCTCACAATATTCTGTACAGTGATAAACATTACTGCGGTTGTGACAGGACTTGCGATCGGAATAAGTGTACTGCCTGTTGTGAAAAGCGTCATCAGCGGTATTTTAGGCATGTATTTAATGATGTACATTATAGGATTTATAACCACAATAAGCGAGTGGAAAAAAATATATACGAATACTTTTAAAAAGATATTATATATGTTCACATTCCCGATATTTATGATGACATATATCCCGATAACTATTGTTGCACTGTTCAAAAAGGTAGAATGGAAACCCATTGTCCACAGCGAATCAAAAACGCTTGATGATATCAAAAGCAGCGCGGGTTAATACAGAATAAAACAAAGCCCCCTGAGCGGATGAACCGTTCAGAGGGCTTTTTGCTATTTAGTTTTATCTATCTGTATAATTATATATAATATTTGCATTTGTAAGCTTTGTATTTCTATAACCAATAGATATTTCGTTCCATTTATCTTCGCTGCCTGTATAATATACAGTTTCTAATCGCTGACACAAAGAAAACGCAAGATCGTCAATGGTTGTAACGCTGTCAGGGATCGTAATGCTTGTTAAGCCGGTGCACCGATAAAACGCACATGCACCGATGGTTGTGACACTGTCTGGGATTGTAATACTCGTTAATCTGATGCAAGTATCAAATGCACCAAAGTTGATGGTTGTAACGCTGTCTGGGATTGTAATGCTTGTTAAGTTCCTGCAAAGATAAAATGCCCGCGTACCGATAGTTGTAACACCGTCAGGAATAGTGACGCTTGTTAATTTGCAGCCATAAAACGCATAATTGCCGATGCTTGTGACACTATCGGGGATTACAAGCTCTGTTACCGGTTCATTATCTACATATAAATTCTTAGCGTAAACCATCGGATTTGAAGATTCTGAAACAAAATTTATTTCGCACCACTTTTTTAAACTCGGTATATACAAATTCTCTAATTCAGGACAATGATAAAAAGCATCCTCGTCAATGGTTGTAACACTGTCAGGAATTGTAATACTTGTTACGCCTCGGCAGAAAAAAAACGCACTCTTACCGATGGTTGTAACACTGTCTGGGATTGAAATGCTTGTCATGTTGATGCAGTGGGCAAATGCACACTTGCCGATAGTAGTAACGCTGTCGGGAATCGTAATGCTTGTCAGGCTGCTGCAGTCCATAAACGCAAAATTGCCGATTCTTGTTACCCCATATTCTATAATAACAGATTTAATTTTTTCTCGGTCGCTATACCAGGGAGCATACCTGATATCAGGATTGTACTCATGTTCATACTCATAATCATCCATATTGCCTGTTCCTGAAATGGTAAGTACTCCATCCTCAAGCTTCCATGTTATGTTCGACGTAGTTGTCGGTTCCTGTGTTGGGATAGCTTCCAAATCCTCTGAGAGTATTTCCACGCGATCTGATGTCAGGAATGGCATACTTCTGTCATACTGCCAGAAAACCTTAACAGATCTGATATCTGTCTGGTTTGTAAATGTTATATCCGTGCTTTCTTCCGCCGGATAGCTCTGAACATCAGTAAGCACACCAGCGCTGTCATATACCACCGCAAGAATTGTACCCTGAATTGAATTATCCGTTGATAATTCAACGGTAAAGCTTAATGTATTACCATTTATTTCAGTGTTTGAAATATTTATTTTGGCACTGTTGCCGGTGTGACTTCCGCTGCTCACGCTGTCGCTGCCGATTCCGCCACCGTCACCGTCTTTGTCGCTGGCTGCGTCCGCCGCAACAGGCATAAATGACAACAGCATTGATAATGCAAGCACAATGCTTAAAAATTTTCTTTTCATGTTGTAATCCTTTCAAATTAAAATACCATTCTCTTATATGACTTCTTTATTTTATCATATATTTTCCTGAAATACAATACTAAAATCTCATATTGCCGGATTATATCTCATCCTGTTCAGGGATCGCAGCGTTTGCATGGCGTATAACCCTGCGCGATAACTTTATCACGCGTTCCCGTAAATTTCCGTTTATTCTTTTCATTCATATCGTTCACGCTGGAGCATGAGGGGGAATGAAATTTTTTTGTGTGCATATTCAGGATATATGTCGTTTCGCTTGATGTGTCTGAGGGTTGCGGCGTGGCGGTCGCGGGTTTTTCTGTTGCTGCCGGAGATTGTGTAGAAACAGCGGGTGATGGCGTGCTCTTTAATGTTTTCGCTGGTTTCGATGTACTCAAAGAGCATGAAGATAATAATACAGCTGCGGATAATAACAGTATGATTAGTTTTGTGTTTGTTTTTAAGGCGTGCATGATTGAAATCTCCTCATAATTAAAAAATGCGTGGTATCGATCCAATACCACGCATAAAAACGAGGCTGGATTAATGTTACCACACATTTTCTACAACTTGAAATATCCGCGTTCAAATACCTACACAACAAGATTTCAGTTATATCCGCCTGCGTTTTTAGCAAATATAATATTTTATTATGTAGGTATAGAAATAAGAATATCCCAAAAGGAATACTCAGCGTGGATATCATAAGTGCGGATATAACTAAATTGTTATAGAAAAATGTGGTACTGTTATTGTACCACATCCTGCAATATATTTCAATAGCTTTATTAAAATTATCTTGACTGATAAATAACTGTTGTGCTATAATTATTTACAGCGATTGAGAAATCAATCGTTAGGATATGTTTATATCCCGGATGGATGGAACGGTGGCGGTTGTTACGACTTCTCTGATAAAGGGGGAGTTTATCATGGATTTTGATATGAACATAATATTTTGTATTGTGTTAATGATAATTCTGCTTGAGATAATCAAGAGTATAAAGAAATAACCGCCCATTCTGACCAATGAGCGGTAGTTTGCTTTTTGGGAGATACTCCCATAGGTAAATTATTCCTTTTTGAGCGGAACGTCCGTGCCGTTCCTTTGTCTGTATTATATCATTAAATTTTGTTTATGTCAAGTAGATTGTGATACTATTTCATCTTTCTCAATTTCAAATACAAAAAACAGTAACCACATTTGCGGTTACTGTTTTTCTATATCAAACTGATTTAATATCGTTAAGTGAAATTGCGTTGAGCTTATCAAGCGTAAAGCTGTGCTCCATGACGTCGACTAAGGCACCGAAGGTGTCAAGGCTTGTCATGATTGTGATATCGCTCTCGATTGCTGCTCGTCTGATTTTGAACGAGTCCTTGTGTACATCGTTTGTCTTTTTCGGGATGTCGATAACCATATCGACAACGCCGCTGCGCAGTACGTCTAAAAGGTTCGGAGTGCCTTCGCTGATCTTTTTCGCAAGCGTGCACGGGATTCCGTTATCGCGAAGGAACCGCGCGGTTCCCGAGGTTGCGATGAACTTACAGCCCTGATCATGGCAGCGTTTCGCATAAGGCAGAAAATCGTCTTTATCAATATCGCGTATCGTAGCAAGGATCGTTGAGCCTGCGTGGGGGATAGTCGTCTTTGCCGCCATAAAGCCCTTGTACATTGCTTCTTCAAATGTGTAGCCAACGCCTAAGACTTCGCCTGTCGAGCGCATTTCAGGTCCGAGTGTAACCTCAACCTGCGGAAGCTTCTCCGTTGAGAATACCGGCACCTTAACGGCAACCGTGTTTGTGATTGGGGCAATACCTGTTTTGTAGCCCATATCCTTTAATTTTTCGCCGAGCATGATGCGTGTGGCGATATCGATAACCGGAACGCTCGTAACCTTTGTGATGTACGGAACTGTTCGCGATGAACGCGGGTTAACCTCGATGATGTAGAGATCGTCGCGGTATTCGATAAACTGAATATTAATCATTCCGATAACCTTTAGTTCAAGCGCGATCCTGTAGGTCACGTCCTCGATCTTCTTTATAATATGCTCCGGAATATGCTGCGGGGGATAGATCGAAACAGAATCACCGCTGTGGATTCCTGCTCTTTCAAGATGCTCCATTACGCCTGGAATAAGCACGTCCGTACCGTCGCAGATCGCGTCCACTTCAATCTCTCTTCCGCCGAGATAGCGGTCTATGAGTACAGGGTTTTCCTTATCTTTTTTAAATGCATCCTCAAGATAGCGAACGAGGCTTGTTTCGTTCCGTGTGATCTCCATGCCCTGACCACCGAGCACGTATGACGGACGGACGAGCAGCGGATATTCAAGCTCGTTCGCGACCGCGATACCTTCCGCAACTGTCCATACAGCTTTGCCCTTAGGACGCTTGATATGGAGCTTTTCGAGCATATCATCAAATTTCTCTCTGTCCTCAGCCTCATCGATATACTTCGGCTGCGTGCCGAGAACCGGCACTTTCATATCGGCGAGGAAGTTTGCGAGCTTTATCGCCGTCTGACCGCCGAACTGCAAAATAACTCCGTCCGGCTTTTCAAGACAGATGATGTTATATACATCCTCCTCTGTGAGCGGCTCAAAATAGAGCTTGTCGGAGGTATCAAAGTCAGTTGAAACGGTTTCGGGGTTGTTGTTTATTATAATCGTTTCAACTCCGGCCTTTTTAAGCGACATAATGCTGTGAACCGAGCAGTAGTCGAACTCGATACCCTGCCCGATCCTGATAGGACCTGAACCGATAACTATAACCTTCTTTTTATCAGAAGGGAAGGACTCGGTTATCTCGTCATATGTCGAGTAGTAGTAGGGCGAAACCGCCTCAAATTCGCCGGCGCACGTGTCAACCATCTTGTAAACCGGCTTAATGTCAAATTCCATACGCTTCGCGTAAACCTCAGAAGCCTTGCAGCCCATAAGCTCAGCCATACCCTGATCGGCAAAGCCCATCTTTTTATACCTCTTCATTGTATCGGCATCTATTATATCTATAGTAAGCTTCTTTAGCTCTTCCTCTGCCTCAACAATGTTGTGGATATGCTTTAAGAAGAACATGTCAATGCCTGTGATCTCATGGATCATCTCTATGTTGTAACGGCGGCGGATAAGCTCGGCAAGATCAAAAAGTCTCTCGTCATCAGGAACCTGAACGCGGCTTCTGAGCTCCTTAATCGAACGCTTCTTTGATGAGTCGCGCTCTAATGTGTACTGCTTGATTTCAAGCGAACGGATACCCTTTAACAGCGACGCTTCAAAGCTGTTTCCAATCGACATTATCTCGCCTGTAGCCATCATCTTTGTGCCGAGCCTTCTGCGCGCGCCGAAGAACTTATCAAACGGCCACTTCGG
>JAFLUC010000004.1 GCA_022509005.1 Oscillospiraceae bacterium
GCGGAACGGCGGTTATGTGGTTCGGCGCCGATTTTTTTGCGCTTGCGATGAAAGAAGAACGCGCAGGAGCCTCAATACGCGCCATAGCTCCGTCAATTCTTCTTGTCGCGCTCGGAACCGCAGTTAAAAGCGGATTTCAGGGTAAATCAGATATGATGCCCACTGCTGTTTCGCAGGTTATTGAGGCATTTATAAAACTGTTTGCAGGCTATTTCCTTGCCGTTGCGCTGCTTGAAGTCGGAAAAAACTATGCCCCGGCAGGCGCTGCTTTGGGCGTAACGGTCGGCGAGCTGGTTGCAACCCTCATGCTTGTTATCTGGTATGTTTTATCTGTGAAAAAGGTAGAATGTCATGACAGCTCCGGCATAGGTCGCGCTCTTGCTGATATTGCACTTCCGATGCTTTTTATGTCTGTTGCAGGCTCTGCCATTTCGGTTTGCGACACATCAGTATTGCGAATGAGCCTCATAAAAGCAATAGGCAGCGCGGAAGAAGCGCGGTTCGTTTACGGCGCATACACAGGCTATGCTATGACTGTATTAAATCTTCCGGCAGGGTTTCTTGCCACAATAGGAATAAGCATAATCCCCGTCATATCCGGTGCTGCAGCGATAGGAAACAGGCAGCGTATAAGGGATGTGACCTCACGTGCCATATTATTATCCGCTGCCGCAGGACTTGCAGCCGCCGTTGGAATATATTTCTTCGGCGGTCTTATGTTGAAGCTGCTGTTTCACAATACATATAGTGTAGATATGCTGCGTATGGCTGTGCCGTCTGTGATGTTTATATGCGTGATGCAAATATGCGGCGCTATTCTGCAGTCAATGGGCTGCATCTGGCGCGCATTTGCCGCGTCAATGGTTGCGGCAGCGATAAAGCTTGCCTGCTCCGCAGTTCTTGCATCGCGCCCGGAATTTAACATATACGGTGCGATTATCGGCACGGATATAGCATTTTGTGTCGGCATGATTATAAATTTAATTGATGTAACACATATTACATCAGAAAAGTCTTCTTGACGTAAAAAAGAGTCGGTGGCATTTTTTATTTGAAACTCTCTACAATTCTGCCTAACAGCTCATATTGTTTACCGGTAAGCGTATTTACAGCAGAATTGTTTTTTTCATTATACAGCTTTACTAACTCCCTTACTATTTCAATTTGTCCGTTGGTTAACCCCGAGACTGAAACTGTGTATGGGCGTTCATTACCCGCTAAAGAATCTATCGACACATTGAACCACGAAGCAATAGTACGCACTGTTTCAAATGTTGGCGCCGCGGTATTACTCTCATATTTACTAATCATAGTTTCGGATACATTTAAAACTTTTGCAAGTCTCTTTTGAGTATAGCCTCTTTGCTTTCGTAAATTTCTTAAAACAGCGCCAAAATCAAACGGATTATTCATAGCTAACTTTCCTTTCAATAAAATTATTTATGAAATTCTTGACTTTTATTCAAGTATATGCTATAATTCTTGAATATAAAGAAATTTTTCAAGATATATCTTGAATTATATTCTATTTTTAGATTTCTATATACTGTTTTATCTTTGGGAAATATTATTTTTGGTAATAAACATTTGGAGGATTACATATATGCTGATATTGAAACGAATGATAAAACCGCTGTGGATTATATGCAGCTTATTCGCCGTTTACGGAATTATACATATAATTTTCGGAAAAATATTTTTTCCCGAGTCCAATATCATAGGCACTGACACAACTATATGCTTATGCTCAATTGCTGCTCTGTTTCTTTTATACCTTATTCTGAAAAAAATACCGCGTAACCGTATATCTGATATTATTTTTATTCTCTGCGCCGCTTTTATAGTTACATTCTATATTTTAGTTACTCCATACACACCCTGTAACGATGCTCTTGACTTACACAATACGCTAAAAGAAATCATCAGCGACAATTTATCGGTTTATTATAGAACATATATGGACTTTTGGTTTAACAATTGTATTACTGTATATATGTATCTGCCGTTTGTCAGAATTGCCGGCGGTGTTGCGGAAGGAGTACGTTTGCTTAACGGAATACTGCTGATAGGCATGATATCTTGCCTTACTCTTACAATATATAATTTCAGCGAAAAGAAGCTGTGGCGCGAGCCGATGATCTTACTTTCTCTCATGGCTCCGTCAATGTGTCTTACCGGTCCATATATATACCTCCCCTCAATGTTTCTTGCATCAGTCGCAATGCTTTGCTTTTCCTTTGATAAAATTCCGGCATGGGTCGGGTTTATTTTCATTTCGGCTATACTTTATGTTCTTCGTCCCACATGTGCCGGCTTCATACTGACTTTTACAGTTATATATGGAGTATTACACTTACACAACAAAAGAAAAATGTTGTTTTTAATTGGTTCTGCAGCTATGATTATTGTGTGCGGTGCAGTCTTAAAAAACACTGCTGGGGGGATATTATATAAGACAGGAGTCTATAAATATAAGGAAATCAATGATTCCGCAATGCTGTGGACGCTGGAACTGGGAACAAGAAATGAAGGCGCCTATACAGGGCAATGCACCTATAGTGCATTCGGTATTGATGAGGACGAGCATGATAAAATAAAAAACCACTTCGGACAGCTGAGTCTCCGGTATTATTATGATGAGATTTATGATATGGAAAGCTATGAGGAAATAACACGACTGCATACTGAAATACAAAATGAACTGAAAGACCGCGCGAAACATTTATTTTTTTCCGCTGATCTTTTCCCGCACATATTGTATAAATCAGCGAATTTTTACGGCAATGTATATCTGCCCTATTACTGCAGAGTCAATCTTACTGCGCTTGACAAGCCGGAACTTGATCTCAACAGAATATTCTTCACATACCATAATGTTATTCTGCTGATGTTTTTTATTACCATAATAGTAGGCACTGTTATTGAGTTTATTCACCGGACCCGGCAATCCGCGCTTCGTCTGTCACTGATAATAAGCGCGCTCGCTGTACAATGGCTGATGATATTGATTACCGAGGTATCAAAAAAATATATGTTCGATTTTTATATACCTATGATGCTTACGATGGGATTGTTTCTCAGCAGCTTTACTTGCAAAACCGTCGACCGGATCAATATTATTCTGCCCATGTTCACTTTGGCGGCAGCTCTGGATATTTTTCTTATGCGGCAATACATTTCACCGCAGCTCAGCGATATGAAAGTACAGCTTACAATTGACTCAGATACGGAAATATGCAATATAGATTTCGGTCATACAATCAACGAACCCGGCTGGATGCTGACAGACTTCTACGGCAAGACCTCAGATCTTTATAATTTGCAATATGCAGAAGTAAAATTCCCGAAAAACACGTTCAATGCTTTCCGGATCATATCTCCTGACGGTGTGGAAAGAACCTTTTCCGCACAACCGATTGAGGAACCATAGTGACTAACAAGACCATGCGTCAAAAAATCTCGAGAATCACAAAGAAGCGGGAAAGCCTGTGCTTTACCCGCCCCTTGTATTCTTGTGTTTTATTTAGCTGATGTGATATTGACCGTTTTTGTATCCCCGTCCCATTCAACATTTGCATTATAGGCTTCAGATACCGCTCTTACCGGAACAAGGGTCCTTTCATTTACAATAGCAGCAGGGACATCCAGAATAACTTCTTCATCGTTTATATACATAACATCACTGTCGATAGTCATTTTAATTACTGTGTTATCTTTTATTGATGTAATTGTCTGCGTTTTCGGATCCCAGTCTACTATTGCGCCCAGAGCTTCAAATATAGCTCGCAAAGGAACTAACGTTCTTTCATTTACAAGCTGCGGAGCAACATCGAACGATACTTCCCTATCGTCCACATTAACGCGTATAGGCTCCTTCGGAACAGGCGCATTAGCGGAATTATAATATATGGATTTTTTTAAATTATCATTCTCTTCTCCTATATATATTTCATTCCATTCACTTTCACTTCCGCCGTACTCAACATACTTGATAGCATCGCAATCCAAAAATGCAGACTCTTCAATTGTCTTTACGCTTTTTGGAATAGTTACAAGATTTAATTTTCTACAATATTTAAAAGCTCTTCTGCCAATATCTGACACATTGCCGGGAAATGTTATATTCGTTAATTCAGGGCAGAATTGAAACGCTTCAAACCCGATGCTTATTACATTTTCACCAATTTCTACGCTTGATAAATTATCGCACCAGGCAAATGCGCCGCCGCCAACACTTAATACATTGTCGGGAATTCTGACACTTGTCAATTTAATACATTGGGCAAATGCAAAGTTACCAATATTCATTACGCCGCTTCCAATAGAGATGTTTTCCATATTTTTACATCTGCTGAACGCATATGTTCCGATAGTTACTACGCCGTTTCCTATTACCGCATCTGTCAGTCCGGAGCAATTTTCGAACGCGTATCCACCAATACTTATCACGTTATCCGGGATTGTTATGCTCGTCAATTGACTGCAGCGGGCAAACGCATGATTACCAATACTTTTTACACCGCTTCCTATGTTTATGCTTGTCAAATCACGGCAACCCGAAAACGCATCATCACCAATGGACTTGACGCTGTCCGGAATTATAAGCTCATCCCTCAGACCACAGCCACAAAAAGCTCTTTTACCAATGCTTGTAACACTATCAGGAATAGTTACTCTGGTTAAGCTGCTGCATCCATCAAAAGCATAGACAGGAATTTGTTTTATCCCATCGGGAATATCTATTTCTGTAACTTGTTCATTATTGAGATATAGCTTACTTGCATATTGCGTAGGATTTGATTCGCCTCTACCAAAGCTTATATTCAAATAGGCCACAAGGTCTGATATGTATACACTTTCTAAATCGAGGCAAGCCATGAATGCATTACCGCCAATACTTGTTACGCTTTCCGGAATTGTAAAACTTGTTAATCTGACGCAATCCTTAAACGCACAATCACCAATTCTTGTTATTCCGTCAGGAATTGTTATACTTGTTAATAAGCCGCAATATTCAAACGAAAAACTACCAATACTTGTTACTCCTTCTTCTATTATGACTGTTCTGATTTCTAAACGATCATTATACCACGGAACAGCAGAATAAGAACCATAATCTATCATATCTCCCCTGCCGCTGATTGTAAACGTTCCGTTATCATCGAGTGTCCATGTAAGATTATCGCCGTCTGCTCCGCAAGTACCGCTTGATGCTGCGCTTGCAATAAGCGGCGTAAATAGAATAAGCATTGCAAATATCAGCGTTATTTTTAAAAATTTATGTTTCATTTGGAACCTCCTGTTGTTTGAAGTCTAACATGAAATATATATTTTAATAGGAGACCGTTTTCGGTCTCCCTATATCTTCATTATAATCCCGGCTTGCGTCGCGCTGCTTCCTTCATACGCGACATCGCTCTTGACAGCGCAGCCTGTGACAAATAGAAATCAGTCTTGCTCTGCTGCTGTCGCAGACGCTCCTCCGCTCTTTCCATTGCTTCACGCGCACGGCGCTCGTCAATCTCTTCGGGGCGCTCTGCCGTATCAACGAACACGACCGCGCTGTTATTATTGAAATAACAGAAGCCGCTGCCTGTGAAAAATATACTCTTTTCTCCGTCTGCGGCAGTAAAACGTGTTTCGCCCATTGTAAGCGCGACAAGCACGTCCTCATGGTTGGGCAGTATCGCATACTCACCGTCTGCGGCAGGAAGCACAAGCGATTCACATTCACCGTCATAAACAACCTTGTCGGTCGCATATATTTTAAGATTAAAATTAGCCATATTAATCCTCCTGTTAGAGGGTTCTTGCTTTTTCGATTACATCTTCAATCGTTCCGACATTGAAGAATGCAGCCTCCGGATAGTCATCCATCTTGCCGTCTATAATATCCTTGAAGCCGCGGATCGTATCCTTTAACGGCACATACTTTCCTGCAGTTCCTGTAAATTGTTCCGCTACATGGAACGGCTGCGAAAGGAATCTTTGTATTTTTCTTGCGCGGTAAACAGTGAGCTTATCGTCATCTGAAAGCTCTTCCATACCGAGAATCGAAATAATATCTTGCAGCTCCTTGTAACGCTGGAGTATCTCCTGCACGGAGCGGGCAACCTCATAATGCTCCTCGCCTACAACGTCCGGTTCAAGTATTCTTGAATGCGATTCAAGCGGATCAACAGCCGGGTAAATACCCTGCTCAACAATCTTTCTTGAAAGAACCGTTGTCGCGTCAAGATGCGCGAATGTTGTTGCCGGAGCCGGATCTGTTAAATCGTCCGCCGGCACATATACTGCCTGAACCGACGTTATTGAACCGTTCTTTGTTGAAGCTATTCTCTCCTGAAGCTGACCCATTTCCGTTGCGAGCGTGGGCTGATAACCAACGGCGGACGGCATACGTCCTAAAAGCGCCGAAACCTCAGAGCCGGCCTGAGTGAATCTGAAAATATTATCAATAAACAGAAGCACGTCCTGATGCGCTACATCACGGAAATATTCAGCCATTGTAAGACCTGTTTCCGGTACGCGCATACGCGCGCCGGGCGGCTCGTTCATCTGACCAAACACAAGAGCGGTCTTTTCGAGAACTCCACTCTCGCCCATTTCCGTCCAGAGGTCGTTACCCTCTCTCGAACGCTCTCCTACGCCGGTGAAAATCGAATATCCCCCGTGCTCGGTTGCGACGTTGCTGATAAGCTCTTGGATAAGAACTGTTTTACCAACGCCCGCGCCTCCGAACAGACCTACCTTGCCGCCCTTTGCATACGGCGCAAGCAGATCGATAACCTTGATACCTGTTTCAAGAATCTCGACTACAGGACTCTGATCTTCAAATTTCGGCGGTTTGCGGTGGATAAGCCATTTCTCGCACTCTATCGATTGGCTGTTATCTATCGGTTCACCGTTATCTATAGTTTCACCAAGCACATTAAACAAGCGTCCGAGCGTCGCTTTGCCGACAGGGATTTTTATTCCCGCGCCGGTTGCCGTAACCTCCATGTCACGGTGCAGCCCCTCGCTTGCGGAAAGCATGATACATCTCGCTATATTATTACCCGTGAGCTGCGCCACTTCCATAACGCGCTTCTTGTCATTTACTATAACCTCAATCGCGTCTTTTATCGCCGGCAGCTCGCCGGATCTGAATTCTACGTCTACGACAGGTCCCATGACCTGAACGATTTTACCTTTAACCAATGAGGAATCCTCCTCTCAATCTATTTTCATTTTTTCGCACGTTTTAAGGCTTTGGCTCCTGCCGCAACCTCTGTTATCTCCTGCGTGATCCTAGCCTGACGGACACGGTTATACTGTATCGATAAATCGTGCAGCATATCCTTTCCCGCATCGGTTGCCGCCTGCATGGCTGTTACTCTCGCATTCTGCTCACAGCAGTATGCTTCTACAAGCGCGCTGTAAATATATCCTACAACACAGGTAGGCGCGACAGAATCAAGCACAGCCTCCGGTGACGGAAACATCGGAATTTCCGCATAATGTGCGCCGTCATCATTATCGTAATCCTCACGCGACAGCGGCAAGATACGCGTTATTACCGGCTCCATCTCCGACGCGCTTATCATACGTGTATATATAATTAACACTTCATCAAGCTTATTTTCCACATACTGCTCAATAAGCGTATTGGCAATATGCCGCGCTCTGCCGAGCGTCGGATTCTGAGCGGTATAATGGAATGTTTCATTTATATTGTAATGCCTTGTTCTGAAATGATTTTCACCCACATGCCCCACAACATAAAGCTCATACGTCTTTCGCGGCTCCCTTATTGCCGCCTTGGCAAGCTTTAAGACATTATGATTATATGAGCCCGCAAGACCTTTATCTGCGGTTATAACAAGAAACCCGCGCCGTCTTTGTTCCTGCGATTTAAAATCATCATGCCTGCCAAACACATCATGAACAATCTGCGGTGAGTGTGACAGAACGCCCGAGATGATTTCATCAAGCTTTTTAAAGTACGGCTCGGTGTTCGCAAGCTGCTCCCGGGCCTTTCGCATCTTGTTCGATGAGATCATGTACATTGCGTTCGTGATCTTCATCGTATCCTTGATACTGTTTATTCTTTCCTGTATTTCGCTGAGACTTGCCATAGTGACACCTCACTTAACGAGTGTCGGGTTCGCAAAGAATTTCTTTGCAGTCTCAACAATCTTATTCTTAAGCTCCGGTGTAAGCTCCTTTGTATCGTTAAGCTTGCGTTCAATTTCCGGCGCGTAGGTTTTGAAATATTCAAGCATCGCCATTTGCGCCTTTTTGATCTTGTTTACAGGAATGCGCATAAATAGCTTTTCTGTTGCCGCGACAAGCGTTATAACCTGATGCGGCATACTCATAGGATGGCTTAACGGCTGCTTTAAAAGCTCCATAAGCCCCTTGCCGTATCTCAGCTGGTTCTGCGTGCTTTCGTCAAGGTCTGACGCGAACTGCGTAAATATCTCCATTTCACGATACTGTGCGAGATCGATTCGGATCGAGCCCGAAACCTTCTTCATTGCCTTTGTCTGCGCCGCGCCGCCCACTCGCGATACGGAAAGACCGACATTAACGGCAGGACGCATACCTGAGAAGAACAGTCCGCTTTCAAGATAAATCTGACCGTCCGTAATTGAAATTACGTTTGTTGGTATATATGCCGAAACGTCACCCGACTGCGTTTCTATTACAGGCAGTGCTGTTATTGAACCGCCGCCAAGAGCGTCAGAAAGCTTTGCCGAACGCTCCAGAAGTCTTGAATGGAGATAGAACACGTCTCCCGGATAGGCCTCACGTCCAGGCGAACGTTCGAGAAGAAGCGATATTTCACGATATGCCGCAGCGTGCTTTGACAAGTCATCATATACAATAAGCACGTCCTTGCCCGCGTACATGAAATATTCCGCGATTGCCGCGCCTGCGTACGGCGCGATATACTGTACCGGTGCCGGATCGCTCGCGTTGGCTGTTACAACTATCGTATGATCCATTGCGCCATGCGTTTTTAATGTGTTTACAAGCTTGGCAACGGTTGAAGCCTTCTGCCCGATTGCGACATAAACGCAGATAACACCCTTTCCGTTCTGGTTTATGATCGTATCTGTCGCGATTGACGTCTTTCCGGTCTGCCTGTCACCTATTATAAGCTCACGCTGCCCCTTGCCTATCGGGAACATTGAGTCGATCGACAAGATACCTGTTTCAAGCGGCTGGCATACCGACTGCCTGTCTATAATTCCCGGTGCCGGGCGTTCAACAGGATAATAATCATCAGCCTTTATCTCGCCCATGCCGTCTATCGGATCGCCCAATGCGTTGATAACTCTGCCCATGAAGCCCTCGCCTACCGGCACGCTTGCCATTTTTTCAGTACGCGTCACCTTTGTGCCTTCCTTGATCGAACCTTCAAGATCGAAAAGAATACAGCCTATCTCATTTCTTCTTACATCCTGAACCATGCCCTTGACGCCGTTTTCAAACACGACTATCTCGCCGTACATAGCGTGATCAAGACCGTTTATAACAGCTATACCATCACCTACATACTTAACAGAGCCTATGTCATGATTCTTTTTTTCTATTTCATAATTTGCTATTTCACTTCGTAAAAGAGCAACAATCTGTTTTGAACTGATTTGATTCAAATTGAATCACCTCCGCTGAGTCGCAAAAACACGACTGTCATATAGATAATTTACGGCTTATACCGTCAAGGCGGCCTTTTATGCTGTAATCAAACTCGCTGCCTGCGACCCTTAGCTGAAAACCGCCTATAAGAGTTTTATCCTCTTTGAGAGTCAGCTCGACCTCCTGCTTATTATACATGTCCGCCAGCCTTGCCTTAATAGCTTTTATCTGATCCTCTGACGGAGCTGTACAATAAATAAGCTCCGCTTGAAGCGTCTTTTCCGTTTCGGCAATAAACAGCTTTAAGAAATCCTTAATGCTGTCCTGCAATATCTGATCTATTGCCTCATGCTTCGCCTCCGGTCCGATAGCCGGATCGCACAGCATATCAAAAAGCTCCGGATTTGTTTTAATAAGATCCTCGACCTCGCCGAAATCAAGAACGGAGCTATCAAGCTCTAAGGCTGCCTTTGCGTAATCAATTGCCGACTGAGCCATTGTCACCACCCGTTTCCGTCAAAAACTTTTCATATAACGAATCGTTTATGTCCTTCAAGTCGCTTGTTTCAAGAACCTTTTTGGTTATATCTATCGCAAGACCCGCAATTTCGGACTGTATGCCTTCCATAACCTTTGTGCGCTCTTTTTCCATATTCTTACGTGCGTTATTAACGATTTTGTCAGCCTCGGAACGCGCACCCTCAACAAGCCGGTTGTATTCCGTATCGGCATTTGATCTTGCTTCTTCCATAAGCTTTGCCGACTCCGTATCTACGCTTTTAAGCTTATCATTCCACTCCGCTTCAAGAGCTGCCGCGTTAGCCTTTGACGCTTCCGCGTCACTAAGCTGACCATTGATCAGATCCTCACGCTTTTTAATAATATTGCGTATAGGTTTAACGGCAACAAAACGCATTATCAAAACCAGAACGATCAGGTTTATTACTATCATAATAATATTCGGTAAATCAAAGTGAAGCATCCCCGTTCGTCCTCCTTCCAAAAATCAAAAATTTAATTATTATTTGAGCACCAGCATGAGAAGCGCGATAACAAAGCCATAAATAGCAGTTGCCTCCGCAAGAGCGCAGCCGAGAATTAGATTCTTTGTGATCTTTGAGTCTGCTTCAGGCTGTCTTGCAATACTCTCCATAGCCTTTGAAACCGCAAGACCTATTCCGAGACCCGCGCCTCCGCATGAAATCGCAACCGCAAGACCTGCGCCAATCATTCTTAATCCTTCCATAATTCAATAATCTCCTTTCAAAAATATCATTCAACGGCTTCCTGTATATACAGTGCCGTAAGAAACGTAAATACATATGCCTGCAAAGCGCCGTCAAACAGGTCGAAATACAGGCTCACCACTGGCGGGGCAATTATCGGAAGCGCATACTCTATGCTCTTCATAATAACGAAAGCGCCGAGGATGTTACCGAAAAGTCGCATACACAGCGACAATGGCTTTATAACCAATTCAAGCGCATTCATCGGGTTTGTAAATGATTTGAGCCAGCCCCCGACACCGTGCGCCTTTACGCTCGCAACCTGAACCAACACTATTGAGAAAACAGCGAGAATTCCCGTTAGCTGAAGATCCTTTGTGGGCGCCTTAAACCCGAAAATACCGAACAGGTTCGAAATCACAAGAAATGTTATCACAATAACGAGATATGATACCATCCAACCGCCCTTCTCGCCTACGATATCACGGAAAAACTTATCCAGCCAACTGTATATGCCTTCCACCGCAACCTGACGCTTTGACGGATTTTCAACTCTGAGCCGTCGTGTCAACAGAAAACCGCCGATTATCATAATCGCCATTATGATCCACATGACAACAACGGTTTCGGAAACATGGATCGTTAAACCGCCAAGCCTTATATCAAATACGCTCGCGACTTCAAGCTCTTCCGTAATTCTTTCACCCATAGTTATTCCTCCAATTACAGAAATAATTTCCATTTAATTATACACCTTTAAAGAAATTATTTCAAGGATAAATTTTTATTTTTATATAAATTCCTGATTACCGAAAATCAGCAGCTTCAGTTCATTCTCGTCAAATTCCATTACTTCACCCGGCTCCAGTCCGTCCGGCAGCGTGAGTCCGCCGATAGAAACACGCTTTAAATACGTAACGGTTTTACCCACGCGTTCAAACATGCGCTTGACCTGATGGAACTTGCCCTCGGCAATTTCCACATATGCCTCGTTCGGATTTTCGCATATTTCAAGCCTCGCGGGCTTTGCCGTGAATTCCTTAAACGTCATTCCTTCCGCAAATACATCTATATCCTCCGGCTCCACAGGCTTATCCAGCCGCGCAAAGTACCGCTTATACACATTCTTTTTCGGCGATGTTACCGCATGGTCAAACGCTCCG
Source organism: Oscillospiraceae bacterium (assembly GCA_022509005.1). Classification (GTDB taxonomy): domain Bacteria; phylum Bacillota; class Clostridia; order UBA1381; family UBA1381; genus Ornithomonoglobus. The sequence continues at coordinate 12,017 of JAFLUC010000004.1, forward strand.
TCATTGGTAAGTATAAGCAGCCCTTCAGTGTCAATATCGAGCCGTCCTACCGGAAATACATTGTAATGCAAATATTCCTCCGATACAAGCTCTGTCACTACAGGATAATGCTTATCCTCTGTCGCGCTTATATAGCCCTGCGGTTTATTTAGAATGAGATATACGTATTTAGCGTAGCTTACATCTTCACCGTCGATTGCCACGCTGTCGTTTTCTGTAACCTGCATTTCCGGTCTTGCGGCAATTATTCCATTAACGGTTATCGCGCCGTATTTTATAAGCTTTTTTATCTCCTTCCGGCTGTACGGAGTGGAGTCAGAGATATACTTGTCCAGTCTCATATCTTTTTTCCCTCACTTTCCAACACAGAAATTATGGAATATATCATTCACCACCGAATCCCTTACGGTTTCGCCCGTGATTTCACCAAGCGAGTCCATTGCCGCTGAAATATCAATCGACACAATATCAGTAGGCATTCCCACCGCAAGAGCTTCTGCCGCTCGACTTAATGCGTCACTCGCGCCGATGAGCGCCGCCTTATGGCGCATATTCGTGATAACCGTACCGTTTTCGGTCTGTATCTCGTCAAGTCCGCACAAGCGTGAAATCTCCTGGGCAAGAGTGTCCATGCCATCGCCTGTGACCGCGCTTACGGCTATTCCATCCGAAATATTTGCATCCGAAATATCCGATTTATTATACAACACTATACGCTTTTTACCTTCTGTTTCCTTGAGAACCGCTTTATCTTCATCATCTATACCGATAGCAGAGTCTATAACCACAATAACAAGATCCGCCGCGTCAATATAGCGCTTTGATTTTTCCACGCCGATTTTCTCCACGGTATCCTCCGTGTCATGTATGCCTGCCGTATCGGATAAAATAAGCGGTATACCGTTAATCGATACGCTTTCCTCTATTACATCCCGCGTTGTTCCCGCAACATCTGTAACTATTGCGCGTTCCTCCTGCGCGAGATAGTTTAATATGCTTGATTTACCAACATTAGGCTTGCCGACAATCGCGCACTTTATTCCCTCTTTTATAATCCTTCCGCTGTCCGCGCTCCGTATAAGCCGCTTGATCCGGTCTTCGCAGCTGCGGCAGACTGCTTCAATATCCTCGGGCGTAACATCGGCTAAATCCTCGTCGGGATAATCTATCAATACCTGCATCTGCGCCGATAAATGCACAAGCTCATCACGAACAGATTTAATTTCCTTTGAAAGCGTTCCGCCAAGCTGTGAAACGGCATTTCGGCGGGAAAGCTCATTTTTCGCGTTTATTATATCAATAACCGCCTCCGCCTGCGACAGATCTATTCTGCCGTTCATAAATGCGCGCTTTGTAAATTCGCCCGGCTCTGCCGGAAACGCGCCCGCTTCAATAACAGCGTTAAGTACAGCTCTTGTGCTCACGCTCCCGCCGTGACAGCTTATTTCAACGGTATTCTCGCGCGTAAATGTGCGCGGCGCGAGCATTACAGTTACAAGAACCTCGTCAAGCCTCTCGCCGTTTTTGTTCTTTATATATCCGTAATGTACAGTATGAGTTTCTACACCCAAAAGCTTTCCGGTAAATACAGAATCCGCGATTTCTACCGCGTCATCACCGCTTATGCGTATAACCGAAATACCGCCGGTACCCTGCGGCGTCGATATTGCCGCAATCGTTCGCTCCTGTGACATATATTGCTCCTTTTCCCTAAAAAAGCGGTATCTGCCCTCTGCCCGATACCGCTCCATTGCAATCAGATTCTTGTTTTCAGTTGTTCGAGTATCTCGTAAGGAACCGTTCCCTCACTCACTCTGCCTAAGCTAACCGCCGGCTTATTGCTGCCGTGAAAATCGCTTCCGCCGCTTTCTAAAAGCCCCACGCGTTTTGCCACGCTTCTGCACAGCCGGCTCTCATCAGGCGTAAAATTATTATACATACATTCCATTGCGTCAAGTCCGGCCTCTTTTAATTTCTTCGCCATTTCAAGCATGTCCGATTCCGTATCGATCGCCTGAACGGGATGCGCCCATATCGCGATACCGCCGCAATCCTTTATGAGCCTTACACTCTCCTCAGGCGAAAGCGAAAACTTCTCAACATAGCACGGTCTTCCTCGCTTAAGATACTTTTCAAAGGCATCGCTTACGGTTTTGACATGTCCGAACTTAACAAGCGCGTTTGCCATGTGCAGTCTGCCGCAGCTCTCCTTTGACGCCCCTGTGCCTTCAAGGACTTGCTCGCTGGTGATATCGAACCTGTCGTGTATCTTTTCAAGCATTTTCACATTGCGCTCTAACCGCGCGGCTTTAAGTTTCTCCACAACAGTCTCATATCTGTCGCCATGCGGATACAGACCGACAATGTGCATCAGTCTTTTAAAATTCGTACTTATTTCAATTCCCGGAATACCTTCTATTCCAAGCTTTTCGCATTCTTCTGTAAATTCGGCAACGCCGTTATTCGTATCGTGATCCGTAAGAGCAATCGCACTGAGACCCGCTTCCTTCGCCTTTTTTGCAAGCTCTCTCGGAGAAAGCGTTCCGTCCGATTTATTTGAATGTGTGTGCAGATCAACTGTTCTTTTCATTTATAAGCCCTTTCAGCTCCTCCATAAATGTGCCCAGATCGTCAAACTGCTTATAAACAGATGCAAAGCGTACATACGCAACCTCGTCAAGATCACGCAGCTTTTCCATTACCATTTCGCCTATTTTTGTCGATTTGACCTCACGTTCCATTTTTTGCGCAAGCTCGCTTTCGATATCGTCCGCCACATGCTCCATCTGCATTATTGAAATGGGGCGTTTTTCACATGCTGTCATGATACCTTTTAAAACCTTGTTTCTGTTAAACGGCTGACGTGAATCATCCTTTTTAACCACCACAAGAGAAATTGATTCAAGCTTTTCATAGGTTGTAAAACGCTTTCCACATTTTAGACATTCGCGTCTTCTTCTGATTGAACTATTCTCATCAGTCGGTCTTGAATCTATTACCTTACTCTCGATGAATGAACAATATGGGCATCTCATGACTGCATCTTCCTTTCAGCAAAACGGTATTATTGAATATATGAAAATTATACCATAATTCTGTAGATTTTTCAAGTGTTTTCTGATGGATTCTGTATAATTTATACTATATATTGTGTCTATACCGTTAACTCCGTAATTTTCACAAGAATAAATTCACGTCCGATAGCGGTTATTGACTCCCATGGAACAGATACCTCTCCTATATGCAGCAATCCGAACAGCAGCCCCGCTCTTCTCCTTACAATAAGCTTAGTTATTCTGCCCTCTGTATTGTCAATTTCAATATCAGCCACACAGCCGATTCGTTCTGCCGTATCTGTGTTTATTACAATCCTCTGCCGTAAGCTGCAGCCATGAAACATAAAAACACCCCCATATATTTATATACAAGGGTGAATCTAAATATTACTTTCGTTTTTCATGCTTATTCCTGACCGGTTTTTGTTTCTTTTTAATTACCGGCTTCAGGTCGTAGACCTTGATCTGAACCAGCATACCAGACACGGCAATCGCAAGCGCCAACAGCCACATTTTCCAGTCTGAGAAGTAATAACCGAAAAGTACAAGAATGCTTATTGAGCTTATCATTCCACCCGCCGCCGATGTGACGACAGATACAACATATTTTGAATTTATAAGTGACATTATTCCGCCGGCAAAACCTATTATAAGATCCAGCAGCAAAAGAGTGCTTTCTGTTATTTTTGCATTCGTTATATACATTTCCGATGTTATTACATACGAAAGAAAAAAACTCAGGGTACTTATTCCTATAAAATATCCCACGCCTTTTACAAATCTTACGAGCAGTACCAGTGCTACACCACCCAGGAATGCCATTATAAGCATTATTATAAAGCTGTCAAACACAAGAAGCCCTGTCATTGCTCCTGCAAGCACTCCGGCTGCTCCTGCACAGAATGACACAAGCCACACCATAGCTTGCCTTCCCCTGAACGCAACTATTGCGCCTACTATTGCCAGCGCGGCGAATATGATGTTAATAACAATACTGCTTCCGACTCCGAAATGTGCATTAAAAAAATCTACAATATGACTCATCTTAAGTTAACCATCTGTTCCTTTATTCATTCTGCTTAATTACAGGCTTTACCTTGATTGTTTTTACAACACTTTCCGGAATATATAATCCCGGCATAGACTGCAGCTCAACTTTCGCTTCGCCGGAGCTGATGTCTGTTATCACTGCTATGATTTCCATTATTTCAGTATCAGGCAGGATTCCTACTTCTATACTTGACGGAGTTACTTCCGTGGCCGAAAGATCAAGCTCTGCCTCAAGCTCTCTTGAAGCCTGTACAGTAACAGGAAGTGTCACTAACTTATACAATGTGTTGGTAACTATAATATATTCATCTGCCTCCACCGTTTCAGGCTTCTTTATGGCACGTCCATCACTATCCGCAAGAGTGATTGCCTTGCTTATATCACCTGATATTTCAACTTCGCCGGCATCAACGGTTACATATGCAGATGCAATATCCGTAAGCTCACTCTTTGCGCCTTTCACGATAATTGTTTCATTCGCCGGAACAGATTCAACCATACTTTCGCTTGTTCCGACCATCCGTACTTCAATCGGGATTTCTTTTGAAACATACTCGTCTATTGTTACCGGAATAGTAGAAAAATTCTGCTTTTCAAGTGAAATTTTAGAGTTTGGAAGCTGAACAGTACCGGTGAGATCATAATTACCGGCAGCAGTTATATCTGAAAGATCAACGCTGACCCTGACATTATCAAGTGCTTGTATAAGATCGCTGCGCTGCCCGCTGACCTTAACTGAAAGACCCGGAATATTATCCTTATCAATAACAACATATCCGTTTCTTTTCATCTGCCCCTCACCGTTAAATGAAACCCTTATATTATGAAATGTCTTTGATATCTCCGGGTTGTTTGTATACGAAATAAGCGACCATATCGCAACTGCTATAATAACTGATAATATCATGTATCGCAGTCCGCTTTTTTTCTGTTTATCCTTATTTTCCATGTGTGACCCCTCCTTACTTCGATTTCCAGAACTGTATCTTTTTCAGAGTATCACGACTGTTTGGTTCTGTGTTTGTTTCAAGCAGCTTCATCAGTGCTTTCTCAAGAGAGCCTGCAGTGAGATTTCTTGTAAGCGAACCGTTAAGAGCAATGGAAATTTTCCCGGTTTCCTCGCTCACAACCACTATAATAGCATCCGATGCCTCGCTCAGCCCCAATGCGGCGCGATGTCTTGTGCCAAGCTCGCTTGAAAGATTAGTGTTAGCAGTAAGCGGCAATACACATCCGGCTGTTATTATTTTATTACCCCTTATAATTACAGCGCCGTCATGAAGCGGAGTATTCGGAACAAAAATATTTTTCAGTAGCTCGCTTGAAACATCCGCGTCAAGCATTGTTCCGCTGTTCATGTATTCACCAAGTCTTGTACCGCGCTCTATTACTATAAGAGCTCCTGTTTTTGTCGAGGCCATGTCCGCAGCGGCAAGAGAAATATTCGCCGCAACATCTTCAATATCGCCGACAGAATCATTTAATGGAATGCCCAGAATCTTCAGGATTTTAAACCTGCCCATGTGTTCAAGAATGTTTCTGAGCTCCGGTTGGAATATAACTATGATCGCAAAAACAGCCACCTGTACAATAGCACTCAATATGTAATTCAATCCGTCAAGATGCAGTATTCCGCTCAGAAAATAAATCACCGCCGCAACAAGAATACCTCTTACAAGCTGAACAGCCCTTGTACCCCTTATTGCCATCATGAAATAATATACCGCGACAGCTATTATAAGTATATCTATTATATCGCTTATACGCATAACGCGTATAAACCTGACCGCATATTCCATTGCACTCAACCTCATGCACACATCCTCCTCTGCTATTTTATTTTTAATCTATATGTGAAGTTAACGTCAAAATAATCACCATTATAAATATTATACTATATTTGGAGGATTATTTCCATATGTTTTTTGAAATTTTTCAAACTTTTTTATAATTGACATTATTTTACCGGTATGCTATAATTAACACAACTAAAGAAAGGAACCTCCAAAATGCGAAAAATATTGTCAATAATTTCAGCAGCAGCAATATTGCTGACTGCCGGTTGCGGCGCGGCTGTGCCTGATACCAATAAGTTACCCGAAGCTACCGCGACACCTGCGCCGGTTGAAATAAGCTGTTTTATAGATTCCGATATATCAAATGTACTTAACGATATATATAAAAAATACTCTGAGAAACACCCTGAGCTTTCAGTAGTATTTCGTGCAGAGCCTGCAGAAGAAATTCAGCGTCTCGTCGAAGGGGGTTCGTCTTGTGATATTGTGTTCTCATCATCACAGGAAAGTATAGCTTCGCTTGATGACTCCGGGCTTATAGTGTCAGAGTCTGTGACGCCCTTGATTGAAAGCAGCGCAGTGCTTATCCGTTCAGCGAAAAGCAAAACGCTCGTAACAGGATTTTCGGATTTAAATAAGGCCGCAAATATCGCTGTTTTAAAAAAAGACACACCGCTTGGCAGCTATTCATATGAATTACTCAATGATTACGGTATAACAATTACAACAGACGAATATGACAGTGTAAAGGACATTATAACTGCCGTAGCAGACGGTGATAATGAAACAGGTATTATATACTCAACAGACGCGTCTCTGGCAAAGGATGAGATCAAGACAATTTCCGATCCTGAAGACGATACAGCATATACAACAGCAGAGTATACAGCGGCACTCGTAAATAACAGCTCTGCTGATCCTGCAAGACAGAAAGCGGCCGAGGCATTTTTTAAATATCTTTTAACCAACGCCTCGCGCAACAGTTTTATATACTATGGCTTCACGATGAAGTAATATTAGAGAAATGAATTTATAGCCAAAAAAGAGAACCTGCGGGGGGCATCACAACCCCGCAGGTTCTCTTACTTTTAGAATTTACTTCATCTGGAATGAAGTACAGTCCGTGCATTCGATCATTGTCGGGTTTGACTCATGTGTTCCGACAGTGATATCTGACAAAGAACAAAAATCCTCGTTTTTACAGTGGTTTCTGCACTGTGTCACAGTACACTTGATACTTTTGTTTGGATTGTCATTGCAACTCATAAGAGTTTCCTCCTGGATAATAGAAATGGTTTCTATGCAAAAGTGATACGGCCTTTGCACATTTCTATTATGTGACGCAATCATTGTTTTATGTAAGGAAAATTTTTCCGCTACGCGCTCCGCAGCCGCAGTGCTATGATGCTCATATCATCCTTGGCTTTGCCGCGGCTCTTTTTAAGCGCTGCGTCCATAACCTCACGCGACAGCTCATCCATGTTTTCAAACGGTTTTATTATTATTTTTTTCAGCCATTCGGTATGCGAAACCGAATATCCCGCCTCAGTGATTCCGTCTGTGAGCATAAGAATTGTATCCCCCTCTCTGAGACTGAGCTTTTTGCAGTCAGGATGTATATCCGAAACTATTCCGACAGGCGCGCTTCGGGATGTCATCGTCTTTACCTCATCACCGCAGTTGATAATTGTTTCCGCGCTGCCTATTTTATATAGCTCCGCCTCGCCGGTATACAGATTTACACTAAGCAGATCAACGGTTGAATATATCTCATTATCCATATTAAGACACATTGATGAATTTAGCATACCGAGCGCGGTTCTGGCGCTGAATCCGGCTTTAAGAAAGCCGGTGAGAAGCCTGAGCGTTGCGGCGCTTTCGTATCTCGCTTCGCTGCCGCTGCCCATTCCGTCAGCGGCAATGGCATAAAACCGGCTTCCTCCGTCTGTGAATACAGTAACACAATCGCCGTTTACCTCCGAACCGTCCTCAGGCAGCTGAAGAACGGATACGTCAAAATCAAACCCCGGTTTTGATATGTATTTACACAGACCCATCTCTGACTTTTCATAGCTTACAGTCCGCCCGAGCACCTCGGATATTACCCCTTCAACAGCAGTCTGCTTTATAACCGGCGGCAGTCTTAAATATACCTCACAGCTCCCGCTTGTGCTCTCAACAACGCTCACCTCATATGGAGCGATGTCGATTTTATCAAGCTCTGCTACAAGCCGCTCTTCCTCTTTTTCAAGGAAAGAAAAACCATCGGCTATATCATCCGCCATTCCCGCCAGCAAGCGATTCAACTCATTATACTGTGTTGAAATAAGATTTCGTGTCGTTACCGCATCCGATCGTCGCAGAATATCACGCTTGTATAGCTCATAAACATGATTGATTTCAAATATAAACGTGTCCGTTCTTACACATCGCTCACAGAATCGCGGAGGAATATTATCCTCGTCAAGCATTCCATCGGTTTCAATAATACCTATAAGCTCCAATACATTTTTATATGTGCGTCTGAAATCGGTCTGCCAGCACTTACCGCACATTTTACAGCCGCTGCATACACGCTCCGTTGTTTCGTCAAGGATCGTTCCTATATCCCCGCTGTATTTCTTAAGCCTTCCCTCAGACACCGCCACAAAGGATTCGTGCAAGCTTCTGAATGCCTCCCCGGCACGTCTCAGCCGCATTGTAAGGTATTCACGCATACGCAGCTCGGGACTTACCGATTCTATATGCATCGACTTGTTAAAAAACGCTCTGAAATATTCAAGCATTATACCGGGAGTCGCGATAAATAAAATGGTTCCCGCCATAACATCTAAAAAACTCATCGGAATACTGTACATATTCTTCGCATATATAAAAGTAACCGCCGCTCCGCATACATAGCCTATCGCACATCCGATTTTACGGTAACTGTTCATGAAGCTTGAGAAAACAGCGCTCATGCCGTATATACCCATCATCACTATACATTCTGATGATGACATAGCACACATAAAGCCTATGCACAGCCCCGTGCAGCCTGAAATTGCAACTGTTGAATAGAGAGCCGTTACAAGGATGACATAAACTGCAAGAAAATTCGAAACTCTTACAGGACCAAATGCTATTCCGGCGGTTCCCGCAATTATTACGCCGATCGCAACAGCAGCGCTCACATACTCCTCTGCGGACCTTCCTCCGCTTTTTGAAAAATCATCGGATATAATTCTTGCTTTTCTGAATACTATGTACATAAGTGAAGCAATTATGCTTTCTGTAACCAGCATAAATAAATCATATAAGCCGTTGAAGCTGACAAGCAGCATCACGCATCCGCCGATAAGCACGGACCCGCCGCATACCGCTGCTTTTACATGCTCATCGCGTTTTCGGTACATTCTTGAAAACAGCCAGAATAAGATCATAGCGATCAGATATTTGGGCACTGCCGCAGCGCCCGCAACACTCATTACGCCTATACACACAGCAGCTATGCCTATATATGCGGCACTTTTATCAAACACCGCCGCAAATAATGCGACTCCGAAAGGAAGCATTCCTATTGCCGCCGCGCGCGATGCAAGTATTAATATAAGCGACGGAGCTATATCATTAAACCTCGGCGTTCTGATCGGCATCTTTACCGCTGAAGCCTTTATTTCATTCATTGTTATTGTCATTCCCTCCCTGTTGTGGATCCTATAAATATGGAATTATTCTATCATATCCAATCCTCCTATTATGGCGAAATGTGTTGTCGATACATCAGAATCGTCCGACATTTATTGCATTTGCAGATTAAATCTGCAAAGAAGGAGAGGGACTCAATGTCCCGGGCATTCTTCCCTATTATTACATTGACAATTTATTACTTTCGTGATATTATTGTTGTATTAAATAGAATGGGGGCACGGACATGAAACGAATTCTTGTTTTTTCGGATACACACGGGAATACTAATCTTTGCAGAAATATTATAGACCGTATTCCATGCGATATGATAATCCATGCAGGAGATTATGTGAGCGATGCGCAGGAGCTTAAAAAGCTCTATCCTGATAAGGATATACTCTATGTAAAAGGTAACTGTGATACATTTTCCTATGCGCCGACACATGAAATAACCGAGCTTGACGGTGTTCGTATCTTTGTTGCTCACGGTCATGAGCAGAGGGTGAAGTATGAATATGACTATGCCACAATGGTACGCGCCGCGCAGGAGCATAACTGCAGTGTTGCCGTTTTTGGCCATACACACATTGAGTATGCAGAGGAAAGCGACGGAGTGTATCTCTTAAACCCCGGCAGTGCGAAATACGGCAGCACATACGGAGTTATAGAAATCGAAGACGGAGCGCCGTCAATATGCTTCATCGAAGAGCGATAAAAACTCACGGGTTGACATACCACCGGTTTGGTGGTATAATTAATATAATGGATAATTATACAATTTTTAGCATTGAAAGGTGAACGATTCGCTTGCGAATCGTAGCATAGTGAACAACTTGCTTGCAAGTTGTAGGCATGTTGCTGAAGGCAACAAATGCCGTAGAAAGTCAAAACGAAGTTTTGTGTAGCGTAGAAAGGAATTAGTGATATGGTTATACCAAACAGCGCCGTCCGTCTGTTAGATGCGGCTGCGGAAAAATTCGGCAGCAAGACCGCCGTTACCGATGAATATGAAAGCTTCAGCTTTGACAGGCTGAGGGCTCTTAGTCTTTCTATCGGCACCGCGCTTATCGACTCAGCATCAGAAGGTTATATGGCCGAGCCTGTAATGGTATATCTTCCTAAGAGCGGGAAATGTATCGCTTCATTCATGGGTGCGATGTATTCGGGAAATCCCTATGTTCCGATTGCATACGATATGCCGGCAAACAGAATACAGAAGATTGCTGATAAGCTCGAAGGCAGAGGTCATATAATAACCGATACGGACGGAATGAATGTTATTAAAACAATGGACATTCCCGATAGCATCCGTATCCATATATATGATGAGATCACAGCCCATACGGCTCGCGAGGATGCGGTATATAAGGTTCTCGACAAAGTTATAGACACCGACCCTATATATATAATGTTTACGAGCGGCTCAACAGGCGAGCCTAAGGGGGTTACCGTTCCGCACAGAGGCGCGGTTGATTATGCATTGTGGGTCAAGCGTACCTTTGGAATTGATGAAAACACCAAGCTTGGCAATCAGGCGCCGTTCTATTTTGACAATTCTATTTTTGATATATATTCCATGCTTCTTACAGGAGCGGAAATGAACATAATACCGGAAAAGCTGTTCATGTTCCCGTCAAAGCTTCCGGAATTTATTCGTGATAACAACATTACGGTCATATTCTGGGTTCCGACCGTTATGATTAATGTGGCAAACTCGGGCGCGCTTACAGAAATAAAAATGCCGTCACTTAAAACAGTCGCGTTCTGCGGCGAGGTTATGCCCAATACACAGCTTAACATATGGCGAAAAAATCATCCCGACGCTGTTTATGCCAATCTCTACGGCCCGACGGAAATAAGCGACGTGTGCACATATTACATTGTGGATCGCCCGTATAACGACGCTGATCCGCTGCCTATAGGACGAGCCTGTGAAAATATGCGGATCATCATTCTCAACGAGAAGAACGAGCTTGCAAAAACAAACGAGCAGGGCGAGCTGTGCGTTATAGGCACAGGCGTATCGCTCGGCTACTGGAACAGACCCGATCTTACCGAAAAGGCATTTATACAAAATCCGGCAAATCCGTATTATGAAGAACGGATTTACCGCACGGGAGACCTTGCGTATATAAATGATGAAGGTCTGATTATGTATGACGGCAGAATGGACAATCAGGTAAAGGTAAAGGGCAACCGCATCGAGCTTGGCGAAATTGAATGTGCGGCAATGGCCATTGACGGAGTTAAGGGCGCCTGCGCCGTATTTGATGCTGAAAATGAAAGAATTGTACTTTTTGTTGAAAGCTGCCACGCGCTTATGCTTCGCAAATTCAACAATGAATTAAAGAAATATATTCCTAAATATATGCTTCCGGGAAAGCTTATTGTTATGGATGCGTTCCCGCATACGGCAAATGATAAAATAGACAGAGTGACGCTTAAAAAGTCGCTTGAGAATATTGACTGAAAGGATCAGTATGGAAACACTATACACAACTGCAGTGATGCTCGTTGATGAGGCTGCTGAAAAATTCGGCAGTAAAATCGCGTTTAAAGATGCAGAGACTGAAATAAGCTTCGCAGAGCTCAGCAAAAAATCACGCGTACTTGCATCGCAGCTTATAGATAAGGCAAAAACAGGCAGACTTCATCCCGTTATGGTATTTCTTCCCAAAAGTATAAAATCAATAGTTTCATTTATGGGAAGCATGTTTGCCGCAAGCCCGTATGTACCTATGGATTACAATGTGCCTATGGAGCGATTTCGCGCAACCGCAAATAACCTCCGCCCCTGCGCGGTTATTACCGATACCTCGGGAAAAGAAAAGCTTGAAGCTGCGGGGATTGCAGAAAACATCCTGATATATGACGAGCTTGTAACGGGAGAAGCAGATAATGCGGCAGTTAACGCGGTAATACGCTGCGCCTCCGATCTTGACCCGGCATACATCATGTATACAAGCGGTTCAACGGGTACGCCTAAGGGCGTTACAATTTCACACAGAGCCGTTCTTGACTATACAAAATGGCTTACGGACACATTTGATATAACAAACGAGAGCATAATCGGTATGCAGAGCGCGTTTCATTTCGACAACTCTGTATTTGATATGTTTCTTGCGCTGTATCTCGGCTGCAAAACGGTCATAATCCCCGAAGTGCTATTCATGTACCCGGAAATGCTGTTTGATTTCATGGCAGAGGAAAAAATCTCTGTTATATTCTGGGTTCCGACGGTTATGATAAGCGTTGCAAATTCTGGAGTGCTTGAAAGCAAGAAGCTTGACGAGTTAAGGCTCATACTCTTTGCCGGAGAGGTTATGCCGATCAAGCAGCTCAATCAATGGATCGCCGCGTACCCCGACTGTAAGTTTGTAAATATGTACGGACCTACGGAGGCGACCGATATTGTACTTTACTACGTTGTTGACCGTGAATACAAATCGGGCGAAACACTTCCTATCGGTATTCCGTGCGCAAATATGAAAGCGATTATTCTCAACGAAAATAGCGAGCTGTGTGCTCCTGGCGAACAGGGTGAGTTGTGCATAGGCGGAAGCGGCATAGCGATGGGCTATTGGAACTCACCGGAAATAACGTCAAAGGCGTTTGTACAGAATCCGCTTAATAATAAATATCACGACAGAATTTACCGTACCGGAGACCTCGTATACGAGGCAGAGGACGGAAACATCATATTCCTCGGCAGGGCTGACAGCCAGATCAAGCTTCGCGGCAACAGAATAGAGCTTGGCGACATAGAAGCCGCCGCTGCCGCAATGGAGGATATAAAAAGCTGCTGCGCAATGTTTGACGCGGAAAATGAAGAGATATTCCTGTTCCTTGAAACGGATGCGAAGATAGTGCAGCGCAGATTCAATATGGAGCTTAAAAAGTATATTCCGGCATATATGGTGCCGCAAAAAATAGTTTCAATGCCCGCATTCCCTCACACACCGAGCGGAAAGATAGACAGACAGACATTGAAGAAGAATTACATTATGAAAGGAAATAATTAAAATGACAGTTCAGGAAACAATAAGCGAGTTTATAAAGGAGCATTTTGAGATAGGCGATGATCCGGATTTCAGCAATGACGTTCACCTCTTTAACGAAGGGTTTGTTGACAGCTTCGGCGCTGTTGAGATAATCCACTTTATCGAGGAAAATTTCAATATAAAGATAACTCAGAAGGACATTACACTGTTCCCTATGAACACCGTTAATGAAATTGCCGAGGTTGTCGAGAGTAAAATCTGAAAATAAGAGGATGAAATTATATGTGGTATCTTGAAGCAGATACATTATTTATGCTGCTTATCGCCACAGGCGCGATGATTTTAATTTCGGGCATAACCCGACTGCTGTTTAAAAAGGATTTTGCGCCGAAGGTTCTGATACTTGCGAATATCGCTGTTATCGGGCTTATATCGTGGCAGCTGTTAGTATTCAGCGCTGTTTATATTATAATAACATTTATATTTATTAAACACCTGACCCGCATAAAAAAGGGTAAAAAGGCGCTGTTTGTCATATACAGCCTACTCTGCACCATTCCGTTCTTCTACGGGCGAATGCATGAGTTTTTTCCGCAGCTTCCGATGCTTATAACATTTATCGGAATTGCGTATCATATGCTTAAAGCGGTTGACGCGCTGTATTTTGTGTACTACACAGAGATGAATATACCGTTTTTAACATATGCAAACTATATACTGTTCTTCCCCACATTCACGGCTGGTCCTATTTTCCGATATCGTGACTGGTTAAGAGTATATACCAATCCGAAACAGCTTACGCTCGATGATTTTATATCATATGTTAAGCGGTTTATAAAGGGTATGTTCAAAAAGATGGTTGTGCTGTGGTTTGTTTCGACCGCATTCAATCACATACTCGGTATGGAGCTTCATTGGTACTGGTGTCTTGCAATTATCGCGATGAGCTACATAACCGTTTATCTTGATCTTTCAGGCTACAGCGATATTGCAATTGCGACCGGCTCGGCTATGGGCTTTACCGTTCCGGAAAATTTCCGAAAGCCGCTTTCAGCTGCTTCGTTTACAATTTTCTGGCGTAACTGGCACATAACGCTGTCAGACTGGGTAAGAGAGCACATATTTGTAGTGCTTAACGGAAAACGGCTTAAACGGCTTCCGTCCGCAATGGTCGGATTTGCGACAATGTTCGTTATGGAAATGTGGCACGGGTTTACTCTCCCATATATTATAGGGGGCGTGTATAACGGCCTGTGTCTCGGACTTGAAAACCTGTTCGGGCTTACGAGAGCCGATAAAAGAAAGATGAATAAAGTCCTTTATGTGTTCCGCTGCTTTGTGGTGAATGCCGCATTTGCACTCAATACACTTATCTTTACTGTTTCTTCCGAACAGTTTTTTATGATAATGAAAGGCTTTATCAAATAAGGAAAAGTGAATTATGAAAAAACGAGTTAAAATACCGCTCATAATATTGCTTATAGCAGCATTATTCGCGTCGGATTTATATCTCACTCATAACAACTTCATAGTAAACAGCAACATATTTATTCAGAACGATTTTGAAATCACACAGCATGACCATCCCGAAAAGGTGTGGGACAAGGTGTTTTTCGGAAACTCGGTTGTAATCTCTGCATATATCGAGGATAAAAGTAGTTCCGGCTATATAAACTGCGGACTGGATTACGGTGTTGTTACAGATTTATGGGAGATGCTTGATAAAAAATACATACGCGTGGGCAGCGAGCTTGTTGTAGGTCTTAATTACCTTACACTGTATGATGATTTTGACACGAACCCGACATATATCTGGCACAAGAAATGGTATCAGCCATACGCATATTTTGAGCGTGATCGTTTCTATCCGCTTGTCACAGACGCGTTCACAAAGGCACTCAAAGGTGACTTCTCACCTCCCATGACTTATAAAAAGCAGGAAAAAGCCGTTTATCACGGCAAGGTTTCCGAGGCTGCGCTTGCAGATAAGTTTGAGGAGTACCAAGAGGAATTTTTCAATAAGCCGATAGAAAAATACTCAGAAAATCTTAATGCGCTCGAGAAAGTCATAGACTACTGCAACAAAAACAATATCCGGCTGCGGGTTGTATGGATGCCCTGGAACCCTATATTTGAGCAGCCGAAGCTTGTAAAAGAGGTCCGCACCGAAACAGATAAAATACTCAATAAGAACAATATAGAAACACTTGATCTTGAAGACAAATTTGGCTCAGAGTACTTCTACGACACCGGTCATCTTAACTATGACACCGGTTCGGAACGCTTTACGAAAATCATTGATGAATGGCTATAGGAGGAATATTATGGTATCATATATAAGATGCTTTGGAAAATATGCGGTGGTAAGAGGCCGCTCAACCAGAATGGAATTCTGGGGATTTACCATTGTTAACGCCATTTGCTGGTTCATAATAGGCTATTTCTTTATGAAATATCCGCGCGGGCTTGCAAATAACGTAATGACTGCGATTACAGTTATGTATTTTCTGCTCACTATCACACCTTCAATTACTGTAACCATGCGGCGCTGGCATGATATCGGAAGAACCGGCGCATGGGTTCTGCTTAATCTTGTTCCGCTCGCCGGAATGTTCACTACTTTTGGGTTCTTCCTTTATCGCGGCGATAATTTCACAAACAAATATGGTCGAGATCCTTATGATAGAAAGCTCAAAAGACGGAGATAATTTAATACGCATCTAACCACAGAAAGTAATTTTCTGTGGTTTATTTTTGTCCCACAAAAATCTGACAGACTTGACACTTTTGATACCGTCTGCTATAATTAAAATATACCTATCACAGCAGAATGGAGGATCATAATGTCAGTAAAGATAGTTACCGGAAGTATTGGCTCAGGCAAAACGGAATATTGTATAGATGAAATACGCCGGGTTCACGAGGTATACCCATCAAAAAAGTGTGTTATGCTTGTTCCGTCGCACTATTCGCATGAAACGGAAAAGCTTCTTATAAATACCTTCGGTGGAACAGGGCTTAATAATATTGAAGTCACCTCATTTGAAAAGCTTGCGCGCGAACTGCTTACGGGCACTGAAAAAAGGCTTTCCGCTCCCGGTAAGCAGGCTGTTATATGCCGCGCAATAAAGCTGGCTCTTGATGCTCTTGATGAAAACAAATTTGACAGCCGCCTGCTTTTAGCAGTAAAAAGAAGCGGCTTTATTGACGTTGCGCAGTCGCTTATAAGCGAGCTTCACCGCTATCTCATAACAGGACCGGAGCTGCGGCAGCAGGCGGAGCAAATGGAGAACGGAGCATTAAAGCAGAAGCTTGAAATTACCGCTCTTATTTCGGACAACTACGATGAATTACTTTCCGCCGCCGATTATATTGACAGCGACGAGGATCTTATTCGCCTCTCAAAAGTTGCCGGAAACCGCTTTAAGGATAATACTGTAATATGGATCGATAAGTTTGACGAGTTTCTGCCTCAGCAGCTTAAGGTGGTCATGTCTCTCATAGACAGCGGCGCTGATATAACAATTACCTTCAGCACCTGCGAAGATGAAGCCGATACATATTACGGAACCACTGCCGCTATCAATCATATATTAAGCTATGCCAATGCCGAGATTATACATCTCAGCGGAAGTATGAAGCATATAAAGAATGCGCCGGATTTGCACTTTCTGTTTTCCACATGGTTCGACCGCACAGGTTACTTAGGCGAGGTACATAATGCTGAGGTTTTTGAAGCGCGTGACGCATATATGGAAATTGAGCACACCGCGTGCCGTATTCTTGATTTTGTTCGCGAGGATAAATACCGGTTCCGTGACATTGCTGTAATATGCGGCAATCAGGACAGCTATTCGCATATAATTGAAGCTATCTTTGACGAGTACGATATTCCGTATTATTCTGATGAACAGCTCTCTATTGTAAATCATCCTATTGCAATGCAGATTCTTTCACTGTTTGATATTATAGAAAATAACTGGGACTATTCCTCTATGTTTGGGTATCTGCGTTCCGGATTTATATATTATAAGAAAAAATCAGGATACAGGCGAATCTCATCAGACGATATAGACAAATTAGAAAACTATGTTTTAAAAAAAGGAATACGTGGGAAAAGCATGTGGCAGAGAAGCTGGACCGGCGGTCACCGCAGGCCGCTTGACGAGGCGCTGCAGACCGAGTCGCGTCAGGATACGGAAGCGGAGGAGCTTGAATCGCTTCGGAAATTAATCACCGAACCTATAGAAGCGTACTGCGATTCGGTAAAGACTGCCGCATCTGTCACGGATTACTGCTGCGCGTTATATGAATTCCTCGAAAGCATAAATCTCTATCAAGGGCTTAAAGCGGAGCTTCTGGGTATGGCCATGAACCGCGCTGCCGCAGACGCGCAGAGGTTTGGTCAGATATGGAATCTCATTCTCGATGTTCTCAATCAGGTAAATACCGCTCTCGGTTCCTATAATGTTACCGCAAGTGAATTTGCCGATTATATGCGCGCCGCTATGGCTCAATGCACGATACGCACTATCCCATCCGGTGTTGATCGCGTTTTCATTGGTTCTGTTGAAAAGAACCGTTCGGAAAACTCAAAAATCATCTTTGCCGTGGGCGCAATTTCGGGCACCTTTCCCTCCGACAGCGGAACAGAAGGCTTTTTCTCGAACTCAGACCGCGAAATTCTTTCAGGACTTGACATACAGCTTGCGCCTACAACAATAAAGAAATCGGAGAAACAATATAATAACGTATATAAGACACTTAGCGCGGTTACAGAAAAGCTATGCGTAAGCTATCCAGTTCAGACCCCAGACGGCAATGCATGCCGCCGATCACAGACAGTTATAGACATATGCGCAAAGCTTCATAAGATAAAGCACTTTAATGATATCGTGAAGAATCCCGAAGAGGAACGTCAGCTTTACATATCTTCACCCTCTGCAACACTTCACAAAATGCTCATTCATCCGAGATATAATCCGCTCTGGAAGCATGTTAATGAGTGGTTCGATGAACATGACGAGTGGCGGCACAAGCTGTTTACCATAAAATCTACACGCAGAAACTTTAACGAGCGTGTTATATCAATTAATCCCGATCTTGCCGTGGAGCTTTATCCGGGAAGGATTTTCTACAGTCCCACCCATCTCAACACCTACGCTGAGTGTCCGTTCAAGAATTTCATGCAGTATGGGCTCGGAATAAAGACAAGAGAAGAATATACACTCAATGCAGCTGATACGGGCAGCTATGCGCATGAGCTTGTACGCCGGTTCTGCGAGGAGGTTGACAGCGGCTATGACTGGAAAACCGTTACTGATGAGGAATGCGAAAAAATTGTTGACGATATTGTTGCCGGTACAACGGCAAATGTTATGAACTCGGACTACTCCGACAAGGAGCGTACCGCTGATATTTTCCGAAGAATGGGGCACACCGTAAAAGAGGTTGCAAAAACGGTTCGCAAATCCATCCGTGCAGGCAGCTTTAAACCATATGCGTATGAGCTGAAGGTCAAGGAGGAGCTTACTCCCGATATCGGCATCACAGGCACAATCGACAGACTTGACATATGCAGCCATGACAGTATCAATGAATACAGGATCATAGATTACAAAACCGGAAGCAAAAGCTTTTCGGTCGCGGATATATCAGAAGGTCTTGATATGCAGCCGGTTATATACGCGCTTGTTATGCGCGAGCATGACAACAACGCTCGTATTTCCGGTATGTACTACAGCAAAATGCGCAGCGATTATGCTAATATAAAGTCCACGAGCCGTCTTGAGACTGCGCAGAACCATCTTAAACAGAATACAATGCTTGACGGGGCAACCTTTGTCGAAGCCGATCTCGACGGAAATATCCTCTCCAATGCAGCAGACAGAATCGAAACAGAGCTTGCAAGAAGCGACGGTTCCATGTTTTTCGGTAAAAACGGTCCCGGGAAAACAGGCGGGAATATTCGCAGCTTAGCTGCGGGCGGCAGACTTATGGACACCGTCCACGATAAGGTAATAGACATCGACAGAGAAATCAGAGCCGGGAACATAGATATTTCACCGCTTGAACATCCGGCTAGCAATAAATCAATATGCTCATACTGCGATTACAGCACCATATGTAAATTTGATGAAAAATGCAAGACAACCCGGTTTGTAACAAAAAAGGATAAAGATGTATGGGATATTTTAGAAGATAAGAAGGAAGGTGACAACTGATGATCTGGACACCTGAACAGGAAAAAGCAATATATACACCGACCGGAAAAGGAAATATACTCGTTTCCGCAGCTGCCGGATCAGGAAAAACAGCCGTTCTTGTAGAGCGTATCATACAAAAGCTGCTGAACGGCGGCTCTATTGACAGGCTGCTTGTTGTTACCTTTACAAACGCGGCGGCAGCCGAAATGCGTGAGAAGATAATAAAAAGCCTTGTAAAAGAGCTTGAAAACGCAGAAAATGACAAAGAAACCGCGCAGCACCTCAAAAAGCAGGTGCATCTTGCGGAATCGGCGGATATAATGACAATTGACGCGTTCTGCATACGCGTTGTACAGAACAACTTCCATGTCCTCGGAATTGATGCAGATATGAGCATTACCGATGAGGCGATGGCAGAGCTTATAAAGCAGGAGGCGCTCGAAAGTCTTATGACAAGGCTTTATAAAACGACTGACTCTGAGGAAAAAGCACATTTTTCAAGACTCATTGACGGCTATGCCTCAAACCGTGATGATCGTGGACTTGAACAGGTCATTACCACACTCCATGACTTTATCATGTCATTTGCCGAGCCGGAAAAATGGCTTGATAACGCTGTCAATTCCTACAGTCTTCCGATATTAAAAACTCCGTATGCGAAATATCTTTCAGATATATCAACACAAGCCGCAAAAAGCTGTATAGAATCCGCGCGCGAACTGATATTCGGTCTTGATGTGTCCAATAATGATACAGTCGAGGAAAACAGCCGCGTATATCTTATTAATTATGCAAATGAATTAATTGCTGTAGCTGAGGAATATCTCACCGCTGTGGATTGGAACGGTATATACGCTGTATATAAAAAATACTTCAGAAATCTCTCCAGAAAAAAGAATTTTCCATACACTGTTCAGAAGCCGCCTGAAACGGAAACAAAAGAATATAAAGATGCACTTGACAGGCTTAAATATATCCGCGCAATTTTTCTCGATCGCGTTAATTCCGGTGTTACCACAGATATAAAAGGGCTTTCTGACATTTGGGGAAATACGGAAAACCTCAGAGAGGAAGCGGAGGATATTGTATGGATCGAAAAGCTGTTTATAGAAGAGTATACGAAGGCAAAGGACAAGCGCGGAGTAAGAGAATTTTCTGACATTGAGCATATGACGTTTGATCTGTTTTCACGTCATGAGGATATACGCGCGAACTACCGTGAAAAATATGATGAGATATTAATTGATGAGTATCAGGATACCAACGGACTGCAGGACTCGATCTTTGAGCTTATTTCAAAGAAAAATATCTTTATGGTGGGCGATCTCAAACAGAGTATTTATCGCTTCCGCGGCGGGGATCCGTATATATTCAAGGAAAAAAGCAGGCTGTATTCCGAGGACGGAACAGGTGATGTAAAAATAACTCTTGCTCAGAATTTCCGAAGCCGTCAGGAGGTATTAAGAAGCGTTAATGATATATTCAGCTGCGTTATGAGCAACGAAGCCGGAGATGTAGATTACCGCGGTGACGAGCTTATTGTCCGCGACAAGAAACGTGATTACTATCCCGCTCCTGCCACAGACTGCAAATCGGAGCTTCATCATCTTCTTTTGCCCTCCGATACCGATTCCGCAGCGAGGCATGCCGAAGAAATACACTTTACTGTAAATAAGATAAAAAGCTTGCTTGATTCCGGAGTTGAAGTATACGATACGGATACCGGCTCGCTACGTCCTATCCGGAAAAAGGATATAGTTATTCTCGTGAACTCAACAAAAACAAACGGTGATACGCTTGTAAGAGAGCTTGGCAGACTCGGCGTTGACGCATACTGTGATACAAAATCGTTTTTTGACCGCCGTGAGATAAAGGTTATAATGTCGCTTATTTCAGTTATAAACAATTCACGGCAGGATATACCCCTGCTGGCGGTTATGCGTTCTCCTATCGGAGGCTTTACGGATGACGAGCTTGTAAGAATACGGCTTTGCGCCGGGCGGACAGAGAATTATATAACCGCAGTCCGCGTATACGCGCGCGAAAGCGATCCGCTGGCGCGAAAATGCGCCGCATTTATTGATTCTATTAACCGCTGGCGTGGCTATGTACGCAGAATGCCGGTTGCAAAGCTTCTGTGGACACTTTATGAAGAAACATATTTCTATGATATGATGGGCGCTATTGAGCATGGAGAGGAGGCACAGTTCAATCTCCGTCTGCTCTATGAGCGTGCAAAACAGTACGAAAATGCCGGATTCAAGGGGCTGTTCAGATTCATTGAATATATAGAACATATCGAAGACAGCGATAAGGATCTTGGCGGCGCTAAAATGATCAGCGAAAACCATGATGTTGTTCGTATTATGACGATCCATAAGAGCAAGGGACTTGAATTCCCGTATGTATTCCTGCTGAACGCCGGAGGAAAGCTTAAAACCTCCGAAGGTATAAAATCAGTAAAGACCCACAAGGATCTACTGCTCGGACTGCGTGATATTCATTATGACGAGCATTATACGCGTGACACGGCACTATATGAGCTGATAGACCGCGTTAACACAGCTGAAAATAAAGCGGAACGGATGCGCGTACTTTATGTCGCGCTTACGAGAGCACGTGAAAAGCTGTATGTTATCGCAACAGATAAAGAATCATCGGATTCTGATGATTCCGTTCTCATATCTTCGCATGCCGACAAGCTTATAAGCGGTAAAATGCTGCCTAAGGATTCACTTAAGATCAACACCTTTGCCGGCTGGGTATCACCCGCGGCATTTACCTGTTCCGAGTCCTGGAATTATACAATTCATCATATCGTGCCGGATTCAGCCGAAGATGATGAACATGCGGAAGACTCTGAGGATTTCAGCGATAGCGCCGAGCTGAAACAAGCTGTATACGATATACTTGACTACCAATATCCGTTTACAGAAAGCAATATCATTCCATCGCGCACATCGGTTACGCAGATCAAGGAGCTTGCAATTGAGCGGGAGAGTATATATGACACTCCGGTATATGAACCGGACAGCCGACGCAGCTCCGGTGCCGACGATATGGCGGAGCTCATGTTTTCACCGCTGCATCAGAAACCGGCATTTATGCGTGAAAAGGGTGATAAACCTGCAAATGAAATAGGTACTCTGTATCACCTTGTGATGTCTGAGATCAGCCTTGAACGCGTAAAAGCCGAAGGCCCAGAATGTATTAAACCGGAAATAGACCGGCTTGCTGCCGAAAATATCATTTCCGATGAGGATCTGAAGTATATAGATACTGATAAAATCAAAAAATTCTATGACTGTCCGATTGGGAAGCGTGTACTTGCTTCAGGCGAAGTTGTTCGCGAAGCACCGTTTCAGATCAATATTCCCGCTTCGCTGTACGATCCGGCGCTAGCGGATAAATATGATAACGAAACGGTCATTTTACAGGGTATTATAGACTGCTTCTTTAAAGAAGGCAATGGCTATATTCTGCTTGACTATAAGACAGATAAAATACGGAATAATAGTGCTCAGATTCGCGCGAAATACGCGAAGCAGCTTGAGCTGTACAAGAAAGCTATTGAAAAGCTTAAAGGCACTCCGGTTACAGAAGCATACTTGTATCTTTTTGATGCAGGCGAGATTGTTTAATAGCTAAATTGAAAATCTCTGCGGTTTTGAAACCGCAGAGATTTTTTTGTGCAAAAAAAGGAGCCACCCTTACGGGCAGCCCCTTAACTGTACGTTTTATACTCTATTTAGTAATCATATGTGCCTTTAGGCTTAGATTACGGAGCAACGAAGTACATTACGTCGATAACGTCGCCGTCAACTTCCTTAACGAGAGCCATTGCCGGTGTTGTATCCTCTGCGAGACCGCGATCCCATGATACATAGTTCTTATCGTTAGCTGTGTCTGCAGCACCTGTCTCTGTGCAGTATGCCGGGTTAAAGATTGTGTTAGCCTGTGTCTGTGAGCCAACTGATACTCTGTACTTAGCCTTCTGACCAAAGTCATATACATACTGGTTAGCACCGCTAACTGAGAATGTCTGAACGTCATCTGATACACTTGAAATCTTTGAACCGCCAACTGATGTTGCTGATGTGAAGAGATCAAGGTTGTTAGCTGTCTTTCTGTAAACGATACCGTAGTAAAGAACTACATCCTTTGATGTTGTTGATGCATACTTCGGTGTAGCGAATCCATCATATCTGCCGCCTTCGATCTTCTTAGCGTTCATGATAGCGCCGCTGAAGTTCTCATAGTTGTTGTCGAGAAGAGCTGTCATCTGACCTGCATATGATGAACCAGCGTTCATTAATACATAAAGGTCGCCTGACTCAACGTAACCGTCTGAACCAACTACATAAGCGATTACTGAACCCTCTGAAGCAACATCGTCGCCCTCAACGAGAACTGAGATATCTTCCTGACCGTCACGAGCAACCTTGAGCTCTGTACATGTTGTACCGTCAACATCTGTTGTACCTACAACACTCTGAACGATAGCCATTGTTGACTCTGATCTGATTGATGAAGTACCACCGAATACGATAGCGAATCTGTAGTCACCGTTGTTGTTCTTATCGAAGAGATATGCATCATACTGAGCCTCATCCTCGAATGTTGAAAGTGCAAGTGTGCTTACTGTTGAACCGCTGTTTGACTCTGACATGTAGTTATCCATGTCGATGATCTTTGTTACACCCTCAGCGATTGTGTACTTACCGAGCTTTGACTGGTTAGCCTTGTACTCGAGCTCTGTACCACCATCACCTGTGAATGCCTTGTCAAATCTAAGCTTGCCGCCTGAAAGCTTGTATGTACATACAGTCTTACCAGCCTTGATATTCGCGCTGTTAGTTGACTTTGTGAATGATGTACCGTCTGTTCCATAAACCTTGCCTGTAGCATACTCATAGAACTTCTTAGCCTCAACATCATCCTTACACTCGTAAGCAACTACCTGAGCGTCTGATGTGATCATTCTTACTGTCGGATAGTCGTTACCTGATGATGTGTACATAGCAACGATTACACCGTAGTTCTTATCTGAGTTGCCTTCGTCGATGTATGCAACATAGCCGAATGCATCAAGATAAAGTGTGTACTCTGTTGAGAGCTCAACGTCTGAACCAACGTCATAGAGATCGATTACATCGTACTCTGAACCGTCGATCTTTACTATGTTGTTGCCGTCTGTGTTGTCACGGCTTGATACTGTACCTGATACAGTATTTCTTGAAACCTTTACATCATAGTATTCAAGATCTGTAAGAGCATCGCCGTTGTTTACTACGTCGTAAGCGATTGAAAGAACGTCATACTCCTGAAGGTCTGTGTATGATGTTGCATCGCCTGAGAATGTGATGTCGATATCATCATCGTCCGGATCCCACTGCATTCTCTGTGCAGCCTGTGAAGCCTTGAAGTAAACTCTTGCATATGTTGATGTTGTCTGAACTGACTCTACAACAGCATCTACATAGTAGTCTACCATGAGGTACTCATACTTACCGTCGGTTGATGTTGAACCTGTGTTTGTAACGTCGATAAGTGTTACCTTACCTGTGTTATTCTTGATGATGTAGTTGATGATCTTATCATCTTCAACAAGACCTGCATCAACGCCGTTTACGTACATTCTTGCATTAGTAGCAAGATCATACTTTGTTGTTGATGATGATGTCTCTGACTTGTAAACCGGAAGCTTACCGTTAGCAACATAGTTTGTGCCGATTACTGAATCATCGTCTGCAACTTCATCAGTATCGATTGTAACTGTCTTTGAGTTACCGTATGATGTGATTGCAAGAATTGTGTACTCGTCAGCGTCTACATCCTTCTGAACGAGAGCCTCTGTGTACTCGAAGAGCATGTTAGCAGCGTTTGTATCGCCAACCTTCATTGTCTGAGTCTGAGTATTTAAGTTAGCAGGTGCGATGTTGAGATAATCATCGAAGTTGTCTGCTGACTCTACTGCATATGTAACCTCATCCTTCTCAAGACCAGCAGCGCTGCCGCCCTTTGAAGTAACAGTTACACGACCCTTAACAACATATGCGTCATGCTTATCTGTGAGAAGTGTCTGGTAATCTCTGTTCTCTTTACCGTCAAGTCTCTTGAGCTCCGGAACCTGAACAACGCCTGTAAGTGTTGTCTCTGACTTCCATGAGTCGATTACGCAAAGCGGAACCTGCATTGCATTGTAGATAAGAATAGCTACCTGCTGTCTTGTAAGGTTTGTATCGTTGTTAGCTGTTACACCCTTTGAAATTCCGAGTGTTGAAGCCTGTGCAACGTAACCTGTCGGCCATCCGCCCTGGTTCTCAGCATATGTTGTATAGCCGATTGCAGCTACGAGCATCTTACATGCCTGTGCATATGTAACCTGATCATCCGGACCGAATGTTCTGTCATCATAACCATTGATGAAGCCTCTTGATACACCCTGTGCGATGTAGCCTGCTGCCCAGTGCTTATCTGTGTTAGCAGCATCTGCAAACTGTGATGTTGTCTGTGATGTCGCTGCATCGTGATCACCGAGAGCCTCAACAGCCATCTTTGTGAATTCAGCTCTTGTTACTGAGTTTTCCGGGTTGAAAAGACCATTGTCATCACCGTTGATAACGCCAAGACCTGCAAGAGCATTAACAGCGTTAGCATATGATGCTGATTCTTCAACGTCCGGGAAAGTAATAGCAAATGCTGAAGCTGATGAAGCAACGATTGCGAGAGCAGCAACAGAAGAAATTACTTTTTTGAGATTTCTCATTGTCTCAAATCCTCCCTTTTGAAATTGTCGCGGGAACTATATTACGTCTCACACAAGGTTCCCTTCTTCTGTGAGCCTATTACCCGTCCCTCCTGCAAGTGAGAAACGATGTTGAAGACCAACGAACGATAACCTGCTTTGTCGAAAGTCCTCATCAATATTACGGTAACAAATCATAATCACCCTTCTACCTTTGTAATCATGACATTGCTAACAAATATTGTACTATCTAACACTTGATATGTCAATAGTTTTTTTTGATTTTTCACATTTTTGAAATAAATTTGTAAAAAATCAATAAAACATAAATACATGATCCTATGTCTATCAATAAATTTGACATATCCGTGCGTTACATTGGTTTAGACGTCACGATTTATAAAAAGTTCCGCGATTTTTAAAAAAATTTATATTTTTTTATTAAAATAATGTGTGCCGTCATGACACACATTACACACACATTATTTTATAGTAAATGTTTTGCTTATCGGACTGCCCGGATCATCACCGTTTCTCGTAACAGTTACAACAACGTCTGTTTCCTCATCATCAAGGAGATAATACTTCTGAGCTACTGCAACTTCGTTCTTGCCCACAGGCTTAACTGCAGACGTGATGTCTATACCGTCTGCCGGCATCACAGCACTTGCCGGAGTGAGAGTAGACTCGTTCTGGGACGCCTCTGTACCGTAAATTCCGTCGAATGACTGTTCTGTTTTTGTATGGTTCTTGAACTTGTACTCAACGAGAATAGCCTTACCCTCATCAGTATCTATAACCTTTGCATTCTCAATTGAAATATCATAGTCTCCCGCCTCTTCCGATGTTACTCCAGAGCTTTGCGATTCTGTTACTTTCTGTCCTTCAACCTTATCAATATCAGATTTGGTAACATTCTTGTTTCCGCATGCAGACATAGAAAACATCATTGCCGCAGCAGCCAGTAATACTAATAACTTTTTCATAGCACAATATTCCTTTCCTTATATATATATATTAATCTCATATATACTACCACACGTCAATATAAAAATCAAGTCCCTTAACAAAAAATTTAAATTTACGTTTGCGGTTTATTTCTCTTACTTTATGATTGACATATTTCCGTGATATATGTATAATATTATATGTAGAAATTTTACGCAGGAGGTAAATACACAAATGAGAGCAAGCGGTATATTGATGCATATTTCATCTCTTCCGTCACGTCACGGTATCGGAACAATGGGCGAGGAGGCGTATAAGTTCGTTGACTTTCTGGCAGCTGCAAAGCAGACCTATTGGCAGATTCTCCCGATAGCCCCTACAAGCTATGGTGATTCGCCGTATCAGTCGTTCTCGACTCATGCCGGAAATCCCTATTTTATAGATCTTGACATGCTCGTTAAGGACGGGCTTCTTGAAAAAGAGGATCTGGAGGATATTAATTGGGGAACAAATCCCGAATATGTTGATTACGAAAAGATTTACGAGAGCAGATTTATTGTGCTCCGTAAAGCATACGAACGCTTCAAAAAGCAGGACAGGCTGCTTTTCGATATGTTTCTTGAAAAGAATGATATGTGGATTTCAAACTATGCGCTGTTCATGTCGATAAAAAACGCGCACGACGGCAAATCATGGCTTGAATGGGATGAGAGCTTAAAGCGACGCGACCCACATTCCTTATGGCTCTTCAAGGAGGCACATAAGGATGACGTTGAGTTCTGGGAGTTTTTACAGTTCAAATTTTTTGAGCAGTGGTCAAAGCTTAAAGAATACGCAAATGAGAACGGCGTTCAGATTATCGGTGATATCCCCATCTATGTCGCGCTTGATTCCGCAGCGGTCTGGGTTCATCCCGATTTATTCGACCTTGACGAAAATCTCTGTCCGAGAACGGTTGCGGGCTGTCCGCCCGACGCGTTTTCGCCCACAGGTCAGCTCTGGGGCAATCCGATATATAACTGGGCAAGGCATAAGGAAACGGGCTACAGCTGGTGGATTGACAGATTAAAAGGCTCCGCCGTGCTTTATGATATTATCCGCATAGACCACTTCCGCGGCTTCGACAGCTATTACACAATCCCCTTCGGCGATAAAACAGCCGAAAACGGCTGCTGGGAGCAGGGGCCTGGAATTGAATTCTTCCGCTTTGTGGAAGCACGGCTTGGCAAACTCCCGGTCATTGCGGAGGATCTCGGATTCCTCACCCCATCGGTCATTCAGATGCTCAGCGACAGCGGCTTCCCCGGCATGAAGGTTCTTGAATTTGCATTTGATCCGAGAGAGGAAAGCAACTATCTTCCTTATATATATGACAAGAACTGCGCCGTATATATCGGCACGCATGACAACAACACAATAAAGGGCTGGCTTGAGGAGATTGATGAAGATACGAAGGAATTCTGTAAGAAATTTATAAACTACACCGGCAAGGATGATAGCAAATTCATCTGGACCTTTATAAAAACCGCATTCGCGTGCGTAGGCGATACGCTCGTTATTCAGATGCAGGACTATCTTGAACTCGGCAAATACTGCAGAATGAACACGCCGTCTGTTCCTGTCGGCAACTGGCAGTGGAGGATGAAGAAAGGCGCGGCAACAAAGAAGCTTGCCGAGAAGATTGCCGATATCACTAGGACATATGGACGCTGTCCTCGGTAAAATGGAGGTATTTATATGAATCTTGAAAAATTTTATGAGAACCCGTCGGTACTTCACACAGGCTGTGAAGCACCGCGGGCATATTACATACCCTTTTCAGATAAGGAGGCGGCGCTTACATTGCCGCGCGAGCAATCCGACAGATTTATAACGCTTAACGGGAAATGGGATTTTAAATATTGCGACAGCGTATATGATATGCCGGAGCTTGCTGATATCATATACAAGGATAAAATAACCGTTCCGTCCTGTTGGCAGACAAACGGATACGACTGGCATAACTATACAAATACGCGCTATCCGTTCCCGTTCGATCCTCCGTATGTACCGAACGAGAACCCGTGTGCAATGTACGAGCGCCGGATAAATCTGAAAAAGGACAGCGGCAAGCGTTATTACATAAACCTTGAGGGCGTTGATTCCTGCTTCTATTTATGGGTGAACGATGAGTTTGCAGGTTACAGCCAGGTTTCACACTCAACAAGCGAGCTTGATATCACAGATTTGCTTAAATCCGGCAGAAACAAAATCAATATACTCGTCCTCAAATGGTGTGACGGAAGCTACTTAGAGGATCAGGATAAATTCCGCATGAGCGGCATTTTCCGCGACGTATATATCCTTGTCCGCGATGAGAAGCATTTAAAAGACTTCTTTATTAATACGTCAATAGATGGCACTGTTAAAATTGATGCTGATACAGAAGCGGAATTTGAGCTTTACGATAATGATGCGCAGGCAGCAGCAGGCTCAGGCACAAGCGTTAAGCTTAAAATAGACAAACCAAAGCTATGGACTGCCGAAACACCGTATTTATACACGCTTATTATCAGATGCGGCGGCGAGTTTATTGTTCAGAAGGTCGGTATTCGCGAGGTAACGATTTCGAACGGAGTGGTTCTCTTAAACAGGAAAAAGTTTAAAGTCAAAGGTGCTAACCGTCATGACAGTGATCCGAAAACCGGCTATACCATAAGCCGCGAACAGGCTTTGAAGGATTTAACTCTTATGAAGCGGCATAATATCAATGCCGTGCGCACAAGCCACTATCCCAACTCACCGTGGTTTACGGAACTGTGCGATGAGCTCGGATTCTATGTCTGCGCCGAATCGGATATCGAAATCCATGGTGTTTGCGCATATTACGGCGGCTCGCAGCCGGAAACCTTCGGTCAGCTTGCGCAGGACGAACGCTTTGAGGCGGCTATTATTGACAGAGTTCAGAGAAACGTCTTGCGCGACAAGAACCGTACATCTGTTATCATCTGGTCACTCGGCAACGAAGGCGGCTTCGGTCCGAGCTTTGAAAAAGCCGGTAAATGGGTGAAAATGTTCGACCCGTCGCGCCCTACCCATTATGAAAGCAGCGTATGGGAAACGCTCGGGCATAAGAATGACACATCCATGCTTGATTTATACAGCACAATGTACGCATCGCCCGAAAGCATCGTGGAATACTTCTCCGACAGCAAGAATAAGAAGCCGTATATCATGTGCGAATTCCTTCACGCGATGGGAAACGGTCCGGGCTCAATTTACGATTATTGGGATCTCATCGATAAATATGATGGCTTTGTCGGCGCGTTCATCTGGGAATGGTGCGACCATGCCATTTATATGGGTAAAAAGAACGGTCATGATATGTACTATTACGGCGGCGATTTCAACGAGGTTGTCCATGATGAAAACTTCTGCATGGACGGAACCGTATATCCCGACAGAACACCGCATACGGGACTTTATGAATATGCCGCGGCTCTCCGCCCTATCCGCGCGAAGCTTCGCAAAGATAAAATAATACTCGAAAACAGACTTGATTTCTCGGATATATCAGAGCTTTATTCGGTTAAATATATAATAGAAAGAAACGGTGTTCCGGTTTCTGACGGAACTATTGAATTGCCGCAGACAGCCCCCCATGAAAAGGCTGAAATTCCCATACCGGAATATAGTTCTGCAGACGGAGAGTGTTTCATAAGGCTTATCTATATAACTAAAAAGGATATGCCGCTTGTTCCGGCAGGCACCGAAATGGGCTTTGACCAGCTTAAGCTGCAAAAGGGTAAGGCGTTCACGCTTGATATTGATTATACTCATAATACACCGGAGATTAAGGAAACAGAAAAGGATATTATAATCACCGGCGATAAGTTCTGCTATACATATGATAAGCTCACCGGCATATTCAGAAGTATGAAGACAGACGGAAAAGAGCTTATGGTTCAGCCAATGCAGTGGAATATCTGGCGAGCACCTACCGACAATGACAGAAACGTGAAAGGTTCATGGATAGAGGCAGGCTATAACAGAATCATATCACGCGCGTATGATACGGAAATACGCGAAAAGAACGGTGAAACTGTTCTCGTTACACCTATAAATATCACAGCGGTAGCCACGCGCTCAATAGTAAGACTCAAAGCGAAATGGCATATACGAAACGACGGTACAGTTAAGCTCACGGTAAAGGCTAAGCTTAACGACAATAAGCCGTACTTTGAAATGCCGTTCCTGCCGCGCTTCGGTATCCGCGTATTCCTGCCCAAGACCTTTACCGATACGGCATACTACGGATTCGGACCATATGAGAGCTATTCCGATAAGCATCTCGCGTCATATGTAAGCCTGTTTACCGCATCTGTAAGCGACATGCACGAGGACTACGTTAAGCCGCAGGAGAACGGAAGTCATTTCGGCTGTAAATACATGAAGCTTGCTTCGGCAAAGAACAGTATTGAAGCATACGGAAAGTTTTCGTTCAACGCATCGGAATACACACAGGAGGAGCTTACCGAAAAGCGGCATAATTTCGAGCTTGAAAAGAGCGGCATGACTGTTCTCTGCCTCGATTACCGCCAGGCCGGCATCGGCTCAAACAGCTGCGGACCGCAGCTTACCGAAAAGGAAAAAATAGAAAACAAATTCAAATGGTCGATTGAGTTAAAGCTTTGTTAAACATGAAAAACCCCGCAAAGCGGGGTTTTTCATTATATCTTTTTGGCCTCAAGATAGAATCGCTTATCACACGCTTCACCCATTGAAAAGGTTTTGCGCGGGAGCGAGCCATCCTTTATAACCGTGGTAAAGAGATCATTCTTTTCCATTCCGTCAACAATAAATCCGATTGTGCCGTCCTTTTGTGAAAGACTTCTCACAACGTCCGCGCCGTGGATATAGTCGATCTCACCATCGTTTGATGCAAGATATTCATCAAGGAACTTTTGCAGTGTACCTATTGCGAGATTGCTCGGCGCGTCTGTGATATATATTGTCTTTTCCTCTCCCTGATACGTTATAACTATTTTCTGACCGCCGTTATCGGTCTCTGAGATCTGCGGATAGTACGCATAGAGCGACGCAAGAATCGCATGAGGATCAACGCCGAATATTACTCTGTGTATCGGCTCAAATTCGAGTGCCTCATCATGCAGATTCATCAGTTCAACAAGCGCAAAACGAGCCGGATGATTTTTCTGTTCTTCCTCAGTAAGACTCTTCTTTATCTCCTCCCAGCAGGTCTTTGCCGTTGCGAGCGAATGATTTCCGTCGCCTACTGCGATCACGAGCGTTTCCTTATCTTTAACGCCGTATTTCGCCTCAAAATCTGCTCTGTCCTCCAAGCGGTGAATACCATCTAAAACAGCTTTCTTTGCCGCATCATCAAGCAGCATGCCCTTTATATGTCCTCCACCCTGCATAAGCTCGAAATCATAGAGCGCAGTAAGCTCTGAAGCCCTTGCTGTTACCGGCTCTACTATTTCGTTTCTGCGGTCGTCAACAAGCATAAGTATATGCGGCAATTCAAGCGGCGCGTCCTTTCTTATTTTCTGTCTTGGCGGTATTCTTGAAATTATCGTGCCCTCCGTTGCGCGGACCGCGGACTGCGAACCCTTTGAGAAATCGTAATACTCAAGATCTATCTCTCCCACGATACCGTGGCGAACCTTGCCGTTAGGCTGCGTGCGCTCAACGTATATAAGGCTCGACGGATACTCAGCAAAAATGCCGTCCTTTATATACTTCTCCATCGTTTCGTTTATCTTCTTAATACGCGCATCTCCGTCCCCGTCATTCAGATATGCCTCAGGGAAAATTATATTAAGCGTAGACGGCGCGTCACCTACATATTCAGCTGCCGTCTTCCAGTACTCCGGCTCTGATGAATACTGATCGCATGCGACCACGCTCCATTTTGAGAAATCCTCGTTCTTTGGCAGCAATATATCTGCCGGCTTAAAAATATCCATGGTTAGTTCTCCTCCTTTACTATATTAACAAATTCGCAATTTGTTGCTTTTTGTAAATCCTGTGGCATCATTATCAGCGTTACTCCGCATATTCCGCCGCTTACGGCTATTTTTGAAAGCTCTTGTGCCGTTTCATTCACATATGTCGGATATTGCTTTTTCATTCCTATCGGCGAAACGCCGCCGCGAATATAACCGGTAAGAGACAGCAGCTCCTTCACATGAATCATTTCGACTTTTTTATCACCCGCGGCTTTGGCAAGCTTCTTTAAATCCACCTCGCAGTTTACCGGTATACATACTACCATAATCCCGCGCTTCTCGCCTCTTACCACGAGTGTTTTAAACGACATCTCAGGCGCGAGTCCGGTAAGCTCCGCGATTTTCACGCCGAAATCCTCGCCTACCTCTTCCGCCTCATACTCTATTTCCTCAAACGGAATTTTTGCCGCCTTAAGCATACGCATTGCATTTGTTGTGACTGATTTCTTCTTTGCCATATTATTTCAATTCCACCACCGTTACGCCGTCGTCACCCTCGCCGAAGGCTCCGGGACGCCATGATTTAACATATCTGTGCTTTCTGAGCATATCTCGCACATATTTTTTAAGAACTCCCGTGCCTTTACCGTGAACTATTCTCGCCGGGGATATTCCCGCAAGATAGCAGTCATCAAGGAATTTCTCCACGTTCATCCACGCCTCGTCCGGGTACTGACCGCGCACATCAACCTCTGTTGACGCGTTTTTCGTCTTCGACTCGAACGCTTTTACCGCCGGCTTTATGAACTTGTCCGCCATTTCCTGCTGCTTCTTTTTATCCGTATCAATACGACGCAGGTTTGAAACATGCACGTCCATTTTAATTATGCCCGCTTCTACTCTTGCCTTTCCCGACTTATCCGGCGGCTTTATAATAGTCGCCTCCTGATCAAGGTCAAGTATCTTAACAAGCTCGCCGGGTTTAAGATTCTTTGGCGGTTCTACAAAGGTTTGTTTCGGCTTTGCAACGCGCTTCATCTTCGCGTCTATATTATCCTCGCGTTTTTTGAGTCGCTCTCTAGCCTTATTTGTCTTATCATCAAGCTCGGCGCCTGCCTTAATTCCCTTTTGGCGCATCTTTTCAAGATCGCGGATAATTTCGTTTGCCTCGCTCTTAGCGTCCATAACAATAATTTTTGCTTCGCGGTGTGCTTCCTCGAGAATTCTTGATTTATTATCCTTAAGCTTAATCCGGTCGGCTTCAACCTGTTTCCGCAGCTCTTTAAGCTCGCGCTTCATACGCTCGTTTTCGTCCGCGTCACGCCTCGCTGACACTCTTGCCTGTTCAAGATCTGTTATTACATCCTCAAATTTAATATCTTCGTCTGATAATATATCATTAGCGCGACTTATAACACGCTCGTCAAGACCAAGTCGTCTTGATATCGCAAACGCGTTCGACTTTCCCGGTACGCCTATAAGCAGCTTATAGGTCGGCTGAAGTGTTCTGACATCAAATTCGCATGAAGCGTTCTCAACCCCGTCCGTTGTAAGCGCAAAAAGCTTTAATTCGCTGTAATGCGTTGTCGCAAGCGTCTTAACTCCCCACGCGCGAAGATTTTCGAGAATTGCGATTGCAAGCGCCGCGCCCTCTGTCGGGTCTGTTCCCGCTCCGAGCTCATCAAACAGCGCGAGCGTGTTATTATCGACATTTCTTAAAATTTTTACTATATTGACCATGTGCGATGAAAAAGTTGAAAGACTCTGCTCAATCGACTGCTCATCGCCTATATCGGCATAAACCTTTGAGAATACCGCCGCGTCACTGTTATCGCTCGCCGGAATATGCAGTCCTGCCGCCGCCATGAGCGAGAGCAGTCCGACTGTTTTAAGCGTTACGGTCTTTCCGCCCGTATTCGGTCCGGTAACAACAAGCGTGTCAATTTTCTTCCCGAAGGTTATGTCATTTGACACGACCTTGTCCTTGTCAATCAGTGGATGACGAGCCTTTTTGAAGTTTATTATACCTTTGCCATTTAGTCTCGGCTCAGTCGCATTCATGTCAAGTGAAAGCTTTCCCTTGACAAAAATGAAATCAAGCTCCGTCATGCAGCGGTAGTCAACAAAAATTTCATGCGAATGCTCCGCAACAGCTGCCGATAATTCGGCAAGTATGCGCTCGATCTCCTGCTTTTCCTTGTTGCTCAAATCTCGTATCTCATTATTCGCATTCACAACGCTCATCGGCTCGATAAACATTGTCTGCCCTGTAGCTGAGGTATCATGCACAATACCCGGTACTTCGGACTTAAACTCGGCACGAACCGGAATTACATAACGGTCAGAACGCATTGTAACTATCGGATCCTGCAAATATTTTTTATAATGCGCGCTGTGTATCATACCGTTTAAGGTATCCTTTATTTTGCCGTTAAGATTCTTCATCTTCCGGCGGATCGCCGAAAGCTCCGATGACGCGTCATCAGCAATCTCATCCTCGGACACTATTGCGCTGTTGATCCTATCCTCCAGCACTTTTGCTGTAATGAGCTGCTGCTCCATATCATGGAGCACAGTGCAGTCCTCTGCCGCTTCCTCAAGATAACTCTTAACGCGCCTTGATACATACAGCAGCCGTGATACTGCCATAAGCTCTTTTGCAAGAAGTGCTCCGCCCTGCTCGGCACGTTTCACGCTGCCTCTCAGATCCGGCACCGCCAAGCTTACCGGAGGACTGCCGAGCTTTAAAAGAGTTGACATTGCCTCTGTCGTTTCCTTCTGCGCCGCCTTCGCTTCCGCCACTGTTGTATACGGTTCTAACCTGTATATTCTCTTTTTTACCGGCTCGGAATTTGTATAGCTCTGCATCCGCTCCAGTATTTTATCAAATTCTAATATTTTTAAAACCTTTTTCAAAGCTCTCCCTCTTTATCAATACCCTGTTTTATACAATTTCTCAATATATATTATAGCAGTATTCCATAAAAAAAACAATATCCTATTGCAAAATTATCTGATAAAGTTTATCATAAAAATATCACATTTCTTGCTTCTGAATCGTGTTATATACGAAAGGAGTGATGAGAGCATGAAAGAATTATCAGTGCGGCCGGCTGATAAGGATCTCGAAAATCTTGTGCTTATCTATTCAAATATGCTGTTCAAGCTGTGTTTTACTATACTTTGCAATAACGCTGACGCGGAGGATGCGGTTTCGGATGTTATGGTCAGGTATATCACGAGCTCGCCTGATTTTAGTGACGACGAACATAAAAAGGCGTGGCTTATAAGGGTCGCGACAAATATATGCAAGGATATGCTGCGGAAAAGGCGGAATCACCTGAATATTGACGATATATGCGAATACTGTCAAACCGAGGAACGCACGAATATCGTAAGTGAAATTTTAAATCTGCCCGTTAAATACAAAACAGTTATCTATCTTTACTATATAGAGGGATATAAAACAAAGGAAATTGCCGATATTCTTTCTGTCACGCCATCAGCGGTAAGAAAACGCTTACAGTACGGACGGAATATGCTCAGAATTGAATATGGAAAGGACGGATCAGAATGAAAGAACAGGAATTAAAGGATGCGCTGAATCGTATAGAAATATCAGATGAAGCTCGCGGAAGAATTTTAGAAAAAAGCAAAACAGTGAATAACAAAAAGGGAGATAGTTTTATGAAATCAAAAAAGAAATTTGCAATTATTGCCGCTGCGGTAGCCTTTGTATTAGGTGTTACAGCATTCGCTGTAAAAAATAATATAACATCCATGTACAGCATCTCATCATCGGTACCCGATTACACAGAGCTGCCGGAAGCGCAGCAGCTTGTTAAAGATGTTGGCTATGCGGTAGACATGGTCGAAGAATTTTCAAACGGATACAGCTTTGACGAGGGCGGCATCAGGAAAAATGTAATTAAATCAGACGATACCGTAGAAGAATTCAAATCGCTTTCAATGTGGTACACCAATGGTGAAAATAAGGTAATACTTTCCATTGACAAATACGGCTCCGTCACACAGGACAAGGGCTCCGAGCTCGCAGCCAGAAACGGTGATGTGGACATTTACGAGTACAGCTTTATAAACAAAATCGTACCCGAAGACTATGTAAAATCAGCAGAAGAACTGGCGGCAGAGGAAAGCGGGAAATTATCATTTGCCTATGACGGAGAAAATCATATTGTGGAAACCAATATTAAATCTGTATCATGGACAAAAGATGATATACGCTATAGCCTGATGCAAATGGACGGTGAGCTTTCTACCAACGAGCTTATAGCTATGGCGAATGAATTGATTGACCAAAATTAAAGATAAGAGACCGGCCTGAGGTCGGTCTCTTTGCAGTTTATTATTCAGATTCGTGAGGCATGTCAAAGCTTCTGCGTACCATATCCACATCGTTTGCCTCCATGGAGTCAAGCATATCGGTAATGGAATCATCGTCCTTGCCGTTGATTTTCTTAAGCCGTGCAGCCTTAAGCTGTGCGAGCATAGCAATCGAGCCCGGACCCGCAATACAGCCGCCGCTGCACGCCATACCCTCTATTATATCCTCAGGCAGCTTGCCCACCTTAAGCATAGCGAGCGCAACTTTACAATCCTTAACGCCGGAACAAGCCTTTACACGTATATCTGTTACACCGTTTTCTGCCGCTGCCTTTGCAACCGCCTGTCCTACTCCGCCCGCTGCGGAGAAACGGCGTCCGAACGATGTTGCGTCAGGTTTTACATCCTCTTCACATTTAGCCGGATCAATATTCTTAGCATCAAACAGAGCATTGAGCTCTTCAAATGTCATTACAGCATCAGGTGCTTCCATCATTTCCGCTTCAAATTTTTTCGCAATACACGGACCTATAAAAGCTATAAAAGCATTCGGATGCTTGTCAAGTATGTATCTTACATTTGCCTGCATAGGTGAAACCGTTGATGACACGTATTTCATAAGTTCCGGATAGTGCTTTCTTATCAGGTTCACAAACGCCGGACAGCATGAGGTAGTCATTTTTTCGCCCTCCGCTTTCCGTTCAATAAGCTCCTTCGCCTCGTTCATAGCAACCATATCACCGCCAAGAGCGACCTCATATACATAGTCAAAACCAAGCTGCTTCATTGCAGTTTTAAGCTTTCCTATCGTTACTGTGGGTCCGAACTGACCTTCAGCCGCAGGTGCCGGTATGGCAACCGTTACCCGGTTGGGGTCTTTTATTGCGCGTATTACATGCGTGATATGCGACATATCGGAAATTGCGCCAAACGGGCATGCACTCGCACAGTGTCCGCATACTATACATTTCTTATTATCAAGCTTAGCGAGCTTATCATCACCGATTGAAATTGCGTTCACTTCACAGCTGCGCATACACGGACGCATAAGGTCCGCTATAGCGTTATACGGACATGCACTGGCACATCTGCCGCATTCACGGCATTTTGACTGATCTATGTACGCACCTCGCGGTGTTATGGTTATCGCACCGAACGCGCATGCTTTCTGACATGCTTTCTGCATACAGTTCTGGCAGTTCTCCGTCACCTGAAAACGATTGATCGGACATCCCTCGCATGCCGCCGGGATTACCTGCAGCACATGCTGATTCATGTCGATGTGCTCAGCATTATGCGCAGGAATAGGTGTTTCTCCCATCGCAACTCTTACGCGCTGACGAATTATCTCGCGCTCTTTATAGACACAGCAACGGAACTTAGGTGTGATACCCGGAATGATTTCAAACGGAATAGCCTCAATTGCCTCCTGATCAAGGGTTCCATTAAACTCATTTTCAGCAACACTTTTAAGTACCTCATATTTCAATTCTGATCTTACGTCGTCCCTTTTCATATTATCCTCCTAAAATTTTTTTCTCTGATATTATAATACAATAAAACAACCTAAAAGTCAATATCCGAAAACAAACCGCAGCGCAAAAAACGAAATGCGCTGCGGTATTTTGTGTAAAACGGGTCAAGTGATTTAATAAGCTTATGGATTATTTTTTGTTTGTCTTGCTTGATGAACTGGTTTGTTTATCTGACTCGAGAAACTTGTACACTCCTGCTGCAAGAGCAGCGCCAACCAACGGTCCGAAAATGAATACCCATATGCATGAGAGCGGTACTGTATTGCCTGCTATTACAGCAGCGATAGCGGGACCTATACTTCTTGCCGGGTTAACGGATGTGCCTGTAAGTCCGATTCCGAGTATGTGTACAAGTGTGAGAGTAAAGCCTATAACAACACCCGCAAACGAGCCATGCCCCGCCTTTTTCGAGGTCACGCCGAGTATTGTCAAAACGAATATAAAAGTAAGAACTATTTCAACAAGAAGTCCCGCAACAATGCTTCCGTTCACTCCGGCAAGTCCGTTTGAGCCAAAGCCGCCAGTCATGTCAACTACACCGCCAAGACGGAAAATCGCCGCGAGAACTCCCGCGCCGGCGAGTGCGCCCAAAATCTGAGAAACAACATAGCCGATAAAATCTTCTGCCGACATTCCGCCGCTTAAAAGCACACCGAGCGAAACAGCAGGATTAATATGACAGCCTGAAATATTTCCTATGCAGTAAGCCATACCTACGATAACAAGACCAAATGCCAGCGCTGTGAGTATATATCCACAGCCAACTGCGGCATCGCAGCCCACGAGCATAGCCGTTCCGCATCCCATAATTACGAGTACCATGGTGCCTATAAATTCAGCAATAAATTTTTTCATAGTATTTTCTCCTTTCTATTCACCTTTTAATGATATTTTCGCTTATTAAATCATAACCCGGAAAATACAATATTATGAATATATTATATCAGCTTTTTATCGGCTTTTCAATGTTTTGCCACTCACATTTCCATTACAATTATATTACATTTCCGGGAAATATCAAAAAAACCGCCTAAACATAATGCTTAAGCGGTTCTGGTACAGCACACACAGACAAAGGCGAACTCGTTTATGTAGGTAATACCTATGGAATATTAGTATATCTATAATTTCCATGTAATAATATCAACCGGCAGTATCATCTTTTCGATACTGCCGGTTATCCAATTTCATATGTCGTTCTTTATAATATTTAGATTTTGTTATGTCATTTTTCATTACGTGTAGTCAAAATACAGATGTATCGTTTGTAAATACACTGTTTTTGTACTTACATACTCAAATCACATTTATATCAATAAAATTAATTATACTGTATCTATGCCATACTCAGATAATATTGATAGATTTTTAATAAAGGCATTTTCAATAAGTCCATAATCTTTTTCATTTAATAATCCTCGTTTTATTAGAAATTTATGTTTCTTACCGCTAAATTCAATATTATGTGTATTGGTGGTCGCCATAATTATTTGAGAATCTTTTGGAGTTTTATTCAACAATGTATCAAATATGCTTTTTATGCTTTCAGTAGATTGTTCTTGCTGCAACATTGTATCTATGACTAAAGGAAATATAATAGCATCATTATTTTTTCTTATCAAATCATAATAAGCCAATGTATACGCAAGAACTACTTTTGGCAAGTCACTACCATCTGCTTTAATTGAATAACCTATCTTTTTTTCTTCTGCCAATGTTACGTCAGTAATTGACAATGAATTTATATAGATATTAATTCTAGTATTAAATTCACGGGTTATCATTTCAGCATATTCTTTATATGAATCAAGCTTCGTCTGTATATCATCTAAAATTTTATTAAGTTTCTCGATTTCTTCGTTAATTGCCAGTGTATCTTCACGTGCTTTGACTAACAAAGCATTTACTCCATTGCTAATAAGAACATCGCGTAATTCTATATCATTTCTTTTGCTAGACAATAACTGTTGAAGCGGCTTTTCGCTTGTAACAAATTCGTCAATCTGTTGTTTTGTTTCAATAATTTGATTATTTATCTTTACAATAGTCTTGTTACAAGATTTTAATTCCTCAATACACATAACGATATCCATTTCAAATGCGTATCTATTAGAAATAGAGTTTTTATGTATAGTGCCACATACAGGACAGATTATTTTGTCATCTGTTAAATGTTTATCGGCATATTTTTTATCTTTTTCCATATCAGATAAAATACTAGATATGTTATTCTTACGCTCCGTAATTTCTATTTTTTTATTTTCTAGTTTCAGTAATTTTTGCTTTAAATTATTTTTTTCTTTTTGAATTGTATTTAATTCAGTTGTCAAATTTCGTAGTTCTTTTTCGAATTCTGAGATATCTACATTAATATCTAAAATATTTCCAAAATATTTTTTTCCTTGCTCAATCGTAGCATGACATTTTTTCAGTTCTTGTTCATACATAAATATCTTTTGACGAGATTTATTTTGATTTAATAGCTGAATATAGTATTCATTATCAGTCATACCCGTATAATATTTCATTATATTTAGTAAATATTTGTCATACATACTCACTTCTGAAAAAGATTTCCAGTTGCCACTCCACCCCATGTCTTGATCTATATAAAATGGTAAGAAATATGCTGACGGATATGGTGCATGTAATTTAGGATTGTCTTTTTCTTGAGAAAGTGTTAATTCTAACCTAAAATCAAAAAAAGTTTTATAAAACTCTTTTAATTCATGTACTGATAAAAACACTTTTACATCTTTATTAGAACCTAAAATAAAGCTATCACCATATCTAAAAAGGGAGTATTCATTATCATTATATGTAAATCGCACTAAAGTTACTATATCTAGAATTTTCCAATTTTTTGTATATTTTGCTAGCTTTGCTCCAAAAGCATAGTATATGCTTTTCATTAATAGTGATTTGCCCGTATGATTTATAGATTTGCCCTCATCATCTTCACTAGTTATAATTGTAATATTTTCATCAAAATCTACTGTTTTTGCCTTTTTCATCGGCGGCGATATTATGGTTAACGATTTTAATACTACTTTTTTCATTTTTTCTCACCCTTAAATTGCGAATTAGTCTTTTATAACACAGCATTTTATCTTGATTGTTTAAAGCTCGTTTTATCTGTAACTTATCCATACAAATTCCACTCCCTAAAAAATATTGCACTAATATAATATTTATCATAAATATTTGATATAGAAGTATCTAACTGATAGACTTGATTGACGATATTTTCAACGTATTCTTTTAATTCAGTGTCGTCATTTATCGATTTACCATTAATCAAATCTGTAATTTTCTTTCTGATAAAGTTTACCATTTTTTGCAGTAGTAGATTGTCTATATTCAATATTTCCATTTCAATATCTTTAAATGCTTTTTCTATCTTTTTTGTTTCTATAATAGAATAGATTTTCGAAAGATCCGTATGGACTATTGTATACATTTTTTGCAATTTAGAACTATTATAAATTATATTTAATTGTTCTTGTAAATCTTGTTTACTTATACTCTTATGAACAATTAAATCTCTTTTATTAGTAATTTCTCCCTCATAAGTGCTTTTATTCTTAATGCTTTTTAAAAGCAAATCATAAAGAACCGTATCATTTATATCTGAATCCGGATACAGTGTATTTAAAAACACATTAACTTTTCCTATACTCGTCTCTTTAAAAGAATTTATGTCCAAATCTGAACAGTTAAAAGACAATATTTTTTTGCACTGTTCTTTACAATCACTATTTTGGGGGCAATTAACACACATCTGATCCTTAAATTTTTTTATATCTTTATCAGATAATAAGT
This sequence comes from Oscillospiraceae bacterium, assembly GCA_022509005.1. Taxonomy (GTDB): domain Bacteria; phylum Bacillota; class Clostridia; order UBA1381; family UBA1381; genus Ornithomonoglobus. Next base: position 55,143 of record JAFLUC010000004.1, read on the forward strand.
CCAATAAAAGAGGATTGTGTTCTTGTGTGCTAATCTTATCAAATTTACAAGGCAAATTTGACACGAACTGAATATTTCTTGCATATGGATTATATCGATTATAATTATCAATGAGTTTTTCTATTATACTTGATTTTGGATTTTTCTTTGTACCTTTACTTGTTAAGTCATTTGTTTTCCAATAATAGACACCTTTCTTTGTATTTGTTTTTATCTGATAGAAATCAATATACTTGGGATCCTCTGATGAATCTAGTACAATAACATCATCAGCAAATTCAAAAATCATCATAAAATCATCATCTGTTCCAAAGAGATCTAATAATTTGATTAGTCCCCAATGATATTGGTATTGATACCTATTACCTGTTCGTTGTCCTGCATTTTCTCTAACAGGCTGAGATATTAAGTTTTCTAATGCGTTCATAAAAAACCTTCCATTCCCCAAATAATGAACGTTATTTTTGGCAATAATTATAATATTATAATTATATCATATTATTGATGTGAATGTCAATCCACATATATTATAAATCGTCATATTATAACAACAATTACTTTGGTACAACAATTAACAATCATATAAAAACAGCAGCATTACTAGTGTTTTACCGCTGTTCTATGTAGTTATTTCTTGTTCTTGTTTCCATTTTTCAAATTCTTTCTTGCCTTCTTCACTCTCATAAAATGCTTGGATTTGAGGTAAAATCATTTTTGCAAGTATGTTTATCTCATAATCAGATATGTATGGCTTATTTGTTTCAATTATTTCAAAATCGATCGTATATAATCCCTCCTTTCCGTGGTCATTTAAAAGCAGATTTTCAAGGTTCTTGATATAACTACCAATGCCCCTTGACTTTTGAGGCCTGAAACCATAGGTTTTATGTGGTTTCTAACCTCCTAAATGTCCATGTTATATCTACGTTTCTTTTCATATTCAGCCTTTTTCTTTTTACGTTCTGTTCTTGCACAATTCTCACAATATTTTCCCCTGTTAGATTTCGGGGTAAATGTTTTTCCGCATATAACACAGTGTTTTGATTGCTGTGGCTGCACAATTTCCGTAAACAATGACTTGTCCTGTGGAAGTACACAATGCCTGAACCATTTACAACATACAGAATATGAAATCATCTGCACGCACTCACAATCAAGCGCAGCACATTGACCATCGCAATAATTACAGCAGATTTTGCGTATAAGAGCATTAGCGCTTTTACGCTGATTTGGTGTCATATGGATTAGAGCACTATTCTTATTTCTTTCAATTGGTAGTAAATTCATATATTTTTCATCCTCCTTTCCTGTCGGTATAAATAAATTATACCAGAAAATTTAAATCAGATTGCTATTGTGCATATATATGCGTTTTACCAAAAACACCCATTAAGTTATTGCAAATCTGCACCATTGGTGATATACTTATTTTAACAGGAGGTGTCGCTATGTATTTGCCGGGAACGCCGGGTGAAATCATCGGTGATTTAAGAACTAAAATGGGGTTATCCAAAGCTGAGTTAAGCAAACGAACAGGAATTGGCGCTTCACAGCTCAGTCGTATTGAAAGTGAAAATATAACGCACATAAGCAGTGATATATTGATAAAGCTTGCAAAGGAATTTAATGTTTCAACGGATTATATTCTTGGTTTGACAACAGTGCGCTCGCCTAAAAATTATGATATATCAGAACTGGGATTATCAGAAAATGCTGTTAAAGCAATAGTTTCAAAAAAGATTGATGTTAATATTCTAAATCAGCTTTTGGAGCATAAGAGTTTTCCTTATCTGATTTATATGATAAAAGCGTATTTTGACAATAGCATTTCTGACGGAATTGTGGCACGAAATGATATAATCAATATGGCAACCTCAACATTGGCAGATTTTATGAAAGATAATCCCGAACATAAATCAGAGGTTCAACAAGATATACGGCTTTTAAAATCACTGAAGTTAGGCGACCACGAAGCAGAGCTTGATAAAATCAAAAATACATTTATTGCAATATTAAAGGATATTCAGAAAAA
>JAFLUC010000040.1:0-3502 GCA_022509005.1 Oscillospiraceae bacterium
CCGGTGCCGGACGTCCGATAGGTGACTTACCCTCACCACCGCCGTGCGGGTGGTCATTCGGGTTCATTACTACGCCTCGAACTGTCGGTCTCCAGCCCATGTGTCTCTTTCTGCCGGCCTTACCGATTGAAATGTTCTCATGCTGCTGGTTGCCTACAGTACCGATAACTGCCTTACAGTTAAGAGGTACGAGTCTTACTTCACCTGACGGGAGTCTTACCTGACCGTAACCGTTTTCCTTAGCCATAAGCTGTGCGCTCTCACCTGCTGATCTTACGAGCTGAGCGCCCTTTCCCGGATGAATTTCAACATTGTGGATCAATGTACCGACCGGAATGTCCTTAATGAACAATGCGTTACCAACCTTAACGTCTGAACCCTCTCCCGAAACAACCTTCATACCGTCTGTAAGGCCTTCAGGAGCGATTATATATGCCAGAGTTCCGTCCTCATACTTGATGAGCGCTATATTAGCTGATCTGTTCGGATCGTACTCGATACCGATAACAGTAGCTTCCATACCGTCCTTCTGACGCTTGAAGTCTATAATTCTGTACTTCTGCTTGTTACCGCCGCCTCTATGACGAACTGTGATCTTACCTGAAGAGTTTCTTCCGGAATTCTTGCTCTTCTTAGCGAGAAGTGAACGTTCCGGAGTCTTCTTTGTGATTTCAGCAAAGTCTGAAACCGTCATAAATCTTCTGGCAGGCGATGTAGGATTATACTTTCTGATAGCCATTATCCTTTACTCTCCTTTATCTGTAATTACTGGATTTCTTAGTCATTGACGCTTTGCGCCGCCGGATTACATATCGAAGAATTCGATTGTCTTTGAGTCCGGCTTAAGAGTAACGATTGCCTTCTTCCATGAAGCTCTTCTACCCTCATAGCGTCCCATTCTCTTGAGCTTGCCTTCGTAGTTCATTGTGTTTACTGCCGCAACCTTAACTCCGAAAACCTCTTCAACCGCATACTTGATCTCGATCTTGTTTACGGTCTTGGGAACCTCGAAAGTGTACTTCTTGATTTCATTTCCCTCTCTGTCATATTCAACCTTCATTGATTTCTCTGTAATGATAGGTCTTTTAACGATATCGTATGAATTCATTATGCATACACCTCCTCAATCTTTGCTACGGCGTCCTTTGAAAGAACGAGTGCGTTGTGCTTTAAAACATCGTATGTGTTAAGTGAACCAACATATGTCGGTGTAACACCCTTGATGTTACGAGCTGACTTATAGATATTGTTATCAGCGTCTGCTGTTACGATAAGAGCCGAGTTTACCTCAAGACCCTTCAATAAAGCAGCGATCTTAGCTGTCTTGATCTCATCAAGTGAAAGACCGTCAACAACGAATACCTTGTAATCATTGTACTTAGCTGTGATAGCTGATTTAAGAGCGATTCTCTTAATCTTCTTATTCACGCTGTATCTGTAGCTTCTCGGCTTAGGACCAAGCGCTACGCCGCCGCCAACCCACTGCGGAGCACGGATACTACCCTGTCTTGCGCGACCTGTACCCTTCTGTCTCCACGGCTTCTTACCGCCGCCGCGAACCTCTGTACGAGTCTTTGTATTCTGTGTACCCTGTCTCAAATTTGCAAGGTGGTTTACGACTACTGTGTGAAGAACAGCCTCATTAACTTCTACTGCGAAGATCGCGTCTGAAGCTTCCATTGAACCTGTCTTCTGACCTTCCATATTATATAAAGCCAGTTTAGCCATTATGTTTCCTCCTTTCCAAATCCCGAGTTACGCCTTAACAGCGTCTCTGATTGTAACGAGACCGCCCTTAACGCCCGGTACGGCGCCCTTAACGAGAATTAAATTCTTCTCAGCGTCTACCTTAACTACCTCGAGGTTCTGGATTGTAACCTTATCGACACCCATGTGTCCCGGTAAAACCTTACCCTTGAAAACACGTCCCGGATATGAACACATACCCATTGAACCTGAAACTCTCTTTGACTTTGAACCGTGTGTCATAGGTCCTCTGTGAAGACCGTGCTTCATCGGACCTGCAAAGCCCTTACCCTTTGAGATACCGCTTACGTCGATCTTTTCGCCTGCTGCGAATACGTCAACCTTGATCTCATCGCCTACGTTCATGCTTGCAACATCGTCAAGTCTGAACTCTCTCAAATACTTCTTGTTAGCTACGTTAGCCTTTGCAAAATGACCCTTAAGCGGCTTGTTTACCTTCTTTTCCTTGATTTCGCCGTAACCAACCTGAACTGCGTCATAGCCGTCTGTTTCAACAGTCTTCTTCTGAACAACTGTGCACGGACCTGCAACGATAGCTGTAACAGGGATTACCTTGCCGCCTTCGCCAAAGATCTGAGTCATACCAATCTTTGTACCTAAAATTGCTTTCTTCATTGTTTTCCTCCTATAACAGTTATTGGTTCACACAAAAGCGAATGTGAACATGACCTGCATCATAGCCCTTTGGGCTACTGCAATTAGTTACCGTAAAGCTTTGATTATTTCTGGATTATGCTTATATCAACGCCTGCCGGTAAATCGATCTTCATAAGTGATTCCATTGTCTTAGCGCCAGGAACTACTATGTCGATCAATCTTTTGTGAGTTCTTCTTTCGAACTGCTCACGCGAATCCTTGTACTTATGAACCGCACGGAGAATTGTGATGATCTCCTTGTCTGTCGGAAGCGGAATAGGACCTGATACCTTAGCGCCTGTTCTCTTAGCGATCTCAACGATCTTCTCAGCGCTCTGATCCAATACCACGTGATCATAAGCCTTTAACTTGATTCTGATTTTCTGGTTTGCTGCCATTTAGATTCCCTCCTTGTGTTAATAATTTGTTGCACCTGCACGACAGCTCTCGGAAAATTGTACACACTCCCGGGTGTTTCTGTCCACCCCTTTTAAAAACCCGCCAAATCCTTGGATTTGCGGGTCGTACAAGTCAATTTTCACCATTAATGAATCCGGTTAGCATCCTCCGGATCCTTCCTATTTTCTGCTTGGTTTTGCGCAGAAATATCCCATAGAGCGCACCTTGACACAGGTATAGAGCACTCCGGGGCACAGACTTAATGGCTTGACTGCCGCCCGATTTCATGAATCGGACAATCTCCATGGAAAAACCGGTGTAAACCAACACCGCAACCTCCCACTTCATCGTTTGTCTAGTGTCACAACATAAGTATTTTAGCATAACAAAGCCAAAAAGTCAATATTTTTACAAAATAATTTTAAAAAATTACTATACAAAATTGCAGAAATTTCATTTTAGTTTTTGTGTATTTTACACATACATAAAATTGCATTTATTTTCAGATTTATATTGTAATTTACGTCGGAATTTGCTATAATGTTTTTGCGGATTTATCCGCAAAAAATATTAATCCCGCATAAAAAGAATGAGCGGGACATCGAGTCCCGCTCATTCTTTGCAGATTTGCTCTGCAAATGCAATGATTGGAGGTAGAAAATTGAACAACAACATTATCAGTCTCAAAAACATCAGTGTT
>JAFLUC010000040.1:3602-24327 GCA_022509005.1 Oscillospiraceae bacterium
GATTGGAGGTAGAAAATTGAACAACAACATTATCAGTCTCAAAAACATCAGTGTTTCATTTGACGGAGAGCGTGTATTGGAGGATCTCAATCTCGATATACGCGACAAGGAATTTGTAACATTCCTCGGTCCGTCCGGCTGTGGAAAGACAACAACTCTGCGCATCATAGGCGGTTTCCTCACACCGGACTCCGGCAGCGTCTTATTTGAGGGCAAGGACATCAAAGCGGTGCCGCCCCATAAACGGAATGTAAACACGGTTTTTCAGCGCTACGCGCTGTTTCCGCATCTTAACGTCTATGACAACATCGCTTTCGGATTAAAGGTCAAAAAGCTTCCCGAAAACGAGATCAACCGCAAGGTCAAGGAAATGCTCGACCTTGTAAATCTTACCGGCTTTGAAAAGCGCTCAATAAATCGTCTTTCGGGCGGTCAGCAGCAGCGTGTCGCTATTGCGCGGGCACTTGTAAACGAGCCGAAAATTCTGCTTCTGGACGAGCCTTTGGGCGCGCTCGACTTAAAGCTCCGCAAGGAGATGCAGATCGAGCTTAAGCGTATACAGGAGCGTCTTGAAATCACCTTTATTTACGTAACCCATGATCAGGAGGAAGCTCTTACGATGAGCGATACCGTTGTAGTAATGAAAAACGGTACGATTCAGCAGATAGGCTCTCCTGTCGATATATATAACGAGCCGAAGAACGCGTTCGTTGCCGACTTTATAGGCGCGAGCAATATTCTTGGCGGTCTCATGGTGCGTGATAAGCTTGTAACAATCAGCGGCAAAAACTTTGAATGTGTTGACGGCGGCTTTGGCGAAAACACGCCTGTTGACGTGGTTATCCGCCCCGAGGATATAACCATTATAGCTCCGGACGAGGAGCATATCTCGGGCGTTGTTAAATCAGTTACATTCAAGGGAGTCCACTATGAAATGCTTATCGAGGCATATGACCATAACTGGCTCGTCCATTCCACAAAGGCAGCTACGGTAAACGAGACCGTAGGCCTCAGCTTCGGCCCCGACGATATACATATTATGAATAAGACGGAGGAGTAAAGATGAAAAAAGTAGTTTCAGCTCCTTATCTTATATGGATGGCAATATTTGTTATAGTGCCGCTTCTTATGGTGGCATACTTCGCCTTCTTCAAGGACGGGCATTTTACGCTTGATTACGTTGCAAACGTATCACAGTACTCGAATATTTTCATCCGTTCGATATGGCTCGCGGCAATCGCGACCGCGATATGCCTTGTAATAGCGTATCCGGTGGCTATGATCCTTTCTGAGATGGATACAAAATACCAGGGAACTATTCTTATGATAGTAATGCTCCCGATGTGGATGAACTTCCTTTTAAGAACATACGCGTGGATGACAATACTCGGCAACAACGGTATTTTAAATCAGTTCTTCGGGTTTTTCGGGCTCGGACCGTTTAAAATGCTCAACACGCAGGGCGCAGTTGTTTTAGGCATGGTATATAACTATATCCCGTTTATGCTGCTTCCTATATATAATGTGATAGCAAAAATCGACAAGAGCGTGCTTGAAGCGGCGCAGGATCTCGGCTGCAACCGCGCACAGGTTATTTTAAAGACGATTCTCCCGCTTTCTATGCCGGGTATCATGTCAGGAATAACGATGGTATTCGTTCCGGCGATAAGTACCTTCATAATTTCAAGAATGCTCGGAGGCGGCGGCAATCTGCTCATAGGCGACCTCATCGAAATGCAGTTTTTGGGCAACTCATATAACCCAAATCTCGGCGCGGCAATTTCGCTTGTTCTTATGGTCATTGTACTTCTGATAATGACACTGATGAACCAGTTTGATGCTGACGACGACAGACCGCTTATATAAGGAGGTATGAAGATGAAAAAAATATCAATTCTTTCAAAATTATATCTCCTGCTCGTGATGCTGTTCCTCTATGTGCCGATCTTCGTGCTTATCGTATTCTCGTTCAATACCACAAAGAGCCACAGCCATATGTCGGGCTTCACCTTTGACTGGTATGTAAAGCTTTTCCACAACAAGCTCATACTCCGCTCGCTCTTAAACACGATAATAGTGGCGGTAACGGCATCTGTATGCGCAACTATCCTGGGAACGGCAGCCGCTGTCGGTATAAATTCAATGAAGAAGATCCCGAAGGCCGTAACTCTTAATGTGAACAACATCCCCGTAATAAACCCCGAAATCGTAATGGGTGTTTCAATGATGCTTCTGTTCGTATTCTTTGCGGCAAGAATGAATTTTGAATTCGGCTTTGTTACATTGATCATTGCGCATATCACGTTTAACGTTCCGTATGTAGTGCTGAACATTATGCCGAAATTCAGACAAATGAACCCGAATGTATACGAGGCGGCACAGGATCTGGGCTGCTCTCCGGCACAGGCATTTTTCAAGGTTATTCTCCCCGAAATAATGCCGGGCATTCTTTCAGGACTCATGATGTCGTTCACCTTCTCGCTTGACGACTTCGTTGTCAGCTACTTCACGAACGGCTCACAGGCGCAGACTCTTCCGATCACGATTTATTCAATGACAAGAAGAAAGGTCAGCCCTGAGATTAACGCGCTTTCTACGATTATATTCCTTGTGGTGATTGCGATACTCGTATCAAAGAATATATACGAGCGGAAAAGCGCTGCGAAAAAGGGGGTTAAGCTGTGATGAAAAAACGTTTATGGTTCATTCCCACATTCGTGCTCAGCCTCACACTGCTCGCCGGCTGCGCCGGCAGCTCTTCCGTAAACACCGCAGGCGGTGACGAGGAAGATGAGGCGCTGACACTCACAATTGAGGATCCGGATTACTATTCGACGCTGAAAGGGCGGAATATAACAATTAACGTATATAACTGGGGGGAATATATATCTGACGGTTCGGACGGCATGCTTGATGTCAACGAGGAATTCACAAAGCTCACCGGAATAAAGGTCAACTATACCACCTACGCCACAAACGAGGAGCTGTACGCAAAGCTTAAGGGCGGCGGTTCAAGCTATGACGTTATTATTCCGTCGGACTACATGATCTCGCGAATGATAAATGAAAACATGCTCGAACCTCTTGATTTCAAGAATATTCCTAATATGAAAAATATTATGGAGAATTTCAAGAACCCCGAGTATGACCCGGATCAGCGGTATTCTGTACCATACACATGGGGTACGGTGGGAATAATATATGATAATACCGTAGTTGACGAAGAGGAGATAGGCTGGGATATTCTCTGGAACGAGGATTATGCCGACAGAATATTGATGTTCGACAACCCGCGCGACGCGTTCGCAATCGCGGAAAACATGCTCGGCTACAGTCTCAATACCGAAGATCCTGAAGAGCTTGAAAAAGCCGCGGCAAAGCTCACCGAGCAGAAAAAGGTCGTACAGGCATACGTAATGGACGAGATCTTCGATAAAATGGGCGCCGGTGAGGCTATCATCGCGCCGTACTACGCCGGAGATGCAAGAACGCTTCTTGACGAATATGACAATCTTTCGTTTGTAATTCCCGCGAGCGGAACAAATCTTTTCTTTGACGCAATGTGCGTTCCGAAGGGAGCGAAAAACAAACGCGCGGCGGAAATGTATATCAATTTCATGTGTGAGGCGGATATCGCGTATTCAACCACAGAATACATAGGCTATTCCACGCCTAATCAGGCGGCATTCGATCTTCTCGATGAGGAGGAACAAACGGATGAAGTAGCATATCCCGACGATGAATTTCTCGCTGAAAAAACAGAGGTATTCAGAAACCTCTCAAATGAGGCAAATCAGAAAATGCAGGATCTATGGACAGATATGAAATCAGCCGAGGAGCAGACCCCGAACAGGGTCATCGTTCCGGTGTTTATGCTGCTGTGCATAATACTTTCGGTGACTGTCATTATAAGACGACATATAAAGGCTAAAAAGGATATATTCTAATACGAAAAATCTTCCATCTGCCCCTTGCAATTCATTTCAATATGGTATATAATATACATATATTTCAAATCAGGAGGGTTAACAATGAACATTCTCGTTACAGGCGGCGCGGGCTACATAGGCAGCCACACATGCATTGAACTTCTTAATGCCGGTTATGATATAGTTGTTGTGGATAACCTCGACAACTCAAACATCAAGGCTATTGACACAATTAAGAGACTTACAGGCAAGGACTTCCCGTTCTATCAGTACGATATGCTTGAGGCTGATAAAATGGAGGAAATTTTCGCGAATAATAAGATTGACGGTGTTATCCATTTCGCCGGTCTTAAGGCGGTAGGTGAATCAACACAGATTCCGCTGCGTTATTATCACAATAACATCACAGGTACATTGATACTTATGCAACTTATGGAAAAATATGATGTAAATAATATCGTATTTTCATCCTCAGCTACCGTTTACGGAATGCCGAAAACAGTTCCGATCACAGAGGACTTCCCGCTTTCAACAACAAACCCATACGGTTCAACAAAGCTCATGATCGAGGGAATTATGACAGACGCTTCAAAGGCTAACCCGAAGCTTTCCGTTACGCTTCTGCGCTACTTTAACCCTATCGGAGCGCATAAGAGCGGCGATCTCGGCGAGGATCCGAAGGGAATTCCGAACAACCTTCTGCCATACGTTGCGCAGGTTGCTGTCGGCAAGCTTGAAAAGGTTCATGTTTACGGCAGCGATTACCCGACAGTTGACGGCACAGGCGTACGTGACTATATACACGTTGTTGATCTTGCGCTCGGTCACTTAAGAGCTCTTGAGCACTGCTCGGATAAAGAAGGCGTTCACATCTACAACCTCGGTACAGGCAACGGCTACAGCGTGCTCCAGATCGTTGACGCATTCAGCAAGGCTTGCGGCAAAGAGCTTCCGTATGTCATCGACCCTAGACGTCCGGGCGACATTGCGGAGTGCTACGCTGACGCGGCAAAGGCTAAGAATGAGCTTGGCTGGGTTGCTACACGCGGCATTGCGGAAATGTGCGAGGACACATGGCGATGGCAGTCAAAGCATCCGAACGGTTTTGACGATTAATTTCATATACAGCAACAGCCCGGAGCTTAATGCCTCGGGCTGTTTTTGAATTCCTTCATATCCACCGCAAGCGGCGGGATAAACTCCATTATCTCACCCGTTACAGGATGAACAAGCCGGAGATATGATGAGTGCAGCGCATGGCGCGGGAACAGTGATTTGTCTTCCGTGCCGTAAAGCCAGTCACCTAAAAGTGGATGCCCGATGTGCGACATATGCACCCGTATCTGATGTGTTCGCCCTGTTTCAAGCTGTAATTCTACTAATGTGTAATTTCCGAATTGCTCAACAGGCTTATAATGCGTTACAGCCCGCTGTCCGTCCGCGCGCACTTCACGCTTTATGAAATCCGCTCTTGCTATAGGCGCGTTAACCATCCCGTCGCCGCTGTCTATTCTCCCCTCTACTATTGCCATGTACCGCCTTATCAGCTTATCCGTATGCAAATCTTCACCTAGCACCGCGTGCGCGTAGCTGTTTTTTGCAATACACATAACCCCCGAGGTATCGCTGTCAAGACGGTTTACCGCACGAAACAGATGATGCTCTCCGTTTTTGTTATAATGATACATAACGCCGTTTGCGATTGTGTCGGTAAAATGACCCATTGACGGATGCGTGGGCACACCCGGCTGTTTGTTAATTATGAGTATATCCTCATCCTCATACATAACATCAAGCGGTATATCATGAGGCTCGATATTTTCTGAATCGATATCATGTATATTTACCGTAAGAACATCCCCGGCATGAACCGCGTCAATCGTACGGATATGTTCGCCGTTAAGAAGCATACCGTCGGGATATTTTTTCAATTCCTTTATAAGCGAGCCGGAAAAACGATGTGTTTTCAGAACATACTCCGTTTTCATGCCATCGTATTCGTCTGTGATTTTATATGATAATGTCCGTTTCATATCTTCCTTAAAAAACAAGACGGTCACATGACCGCCTGTTTATCTTTCTCATTTAATCTCAACGATCCAGCCCTCAGGAGCTTCGATTGTTCCCATCTGGATACCTGTGAGTGTTTCACGAAGCTTTGTGATTGTCGGACCCATCTCGTCCATACCGCTCGGGAAACATATTTCCTTGCCGTGATCAACAACCTTGCCGACCGGCGAGATAACCGCAGCAGTACCGCAGAGACCACACTCTGCAAAATCCTTGATCTCGTCAAGATATACTTCTCTCTCTTCTACCTTAAGTCCGAGATAGTGCTCGGCAACATACATAAGTGAACGTCTTGTTACGGACGGAAGGATTGACTCTGACTTCGGTGTTACAATTGTATTGTCTTTTGTTACAAACAGGAAGTTTGCGCCGCCTGTTTCCTCAACCTTTGTACGCGTCTGCGGATCAAGGTACATATTCTCATCATAGCCCTGATTATGAGCGTCAACTATAGCATGAAGGCTCATTGCATAGTTCAAACCTGCCTTTATGTGACCTGTGCCGTGCGGTGCCGCGCGATCAAAATCCGAAACTCTGATTGTTATCGGCTTAGCGCCGCCCTTGAAATACGGTCCTACGGGAGTTGTGAATACTCTGTACTGGAACTCAGTTGCCGGCTTAACACCGATTACAGGGTTAATACCGAACATATACGGTCTGATATATAACGTAGCGCCTGTACCGTACGGCGGAACAAAACTCTCGTTTGCCTTTACAACCTGCTTGATTGAATCAACGAAACGGTCAACCGGGAACACCGGCATCTCCATTCTCTTCGCCGAGTTTGCAAGTCTTTCAGCGTTGAGGTCAGGACGGAATGTAACTATACGTCCGTCAACAGTCTCATAAGCCTTTATACCCTCAAATATCGTCTGTGCATACTGAAGCACGCATGCGCATTCGCTCATTGTAATCATAGGATCGTCAATAAGCGCGCCTTCGTCCCATGCGCCATCTTTCCATGTTGAAACATATCTCTTATCAGTCTCCATATAACCGAAACCAAGATTGCCCCAGTCTATGTTCTTCTTCTCCATCGTTAAAACTTCCTTTCTATGCTAAAGCCTTCCTTCACGGGAGCATATAAATACTTATATAAATTCGTTACCTGTCATTTACATCATAAGTGCAAAGCAGCTTATCTGCTTTGCTTCACACCGATGCAATAAATACATCAAAAGAAAACCGTAAGGTTTTCTTTCCTACACTGTATTTATTATATCACAAATTTGCCGCATTTGTAAATACTTTCATAAAAATTTCCGAAATATTTTTTTATTATGTTTAAAACCCGTAAACTGTGGTATATATATAGTAGAAGATAAATTACACCAAAGCGAACAATTCGCTTGCGAATTGTAGCATAGCAAAACAAAGTTTTGCGTGGCGTAGATAGGAGTTGATGGTATATGAAGTTTAATATAATCGCAAGGAAATACGATTTAAAGGATAATGTTCGCGAGTACATTGAAAAAAAGCTTTCAAAGCTTGATAAATTCTTTAAGGATGAATCGTCGGCAAGAGTAGTACTCGGAACCATTAAGGACAATGATTATATTGAAGTACAGATCAATGCTGGCGGTATGATTTACAGAGCTGAGGCTGAGGACAAGGAGATCCTCGCGGCTATTGATAAGATAATTGACGTGATCGAGCGTCAGATACGCAAAAACAAGACAAGACTTGCAAAGAAAATAAAGAGCGCGTCTGTAGCGGATAATACTCTTATTTCCGGCGCAAGCTATGTTGATGAGGAGGGTGATTCCAATGAATTTGAAATCGTCAAGAGAAAGAGGTTCTCTGTAAAACCAATGTCCCCCGAAGAGGCAATTTTACAGATGAAGCTGCTCGGACATGACTTCTTCGTATTCAAGAATGTTGATACGAACGAAATGAATGTTGTTTACGAGCGTAAGGATGGAAAATATGCGCTTATCGAATCCGTCGAATAACTGTCCATCCTATTAACTACAGAATTCTTCGTTTATATATCTTTTTTCCTACTTTAAAATCCGGCAGGCTGAAGCTCCTGCCGGATTTTTTTACAGAAAAAAGCGGATCCGTCAAAGACCCGCTTTCAAAATACTATGGTTACTGCTGGTTATTAAAACCACCGTTATTGAAGCCGTCGTTGCCACCCTGAGCATTGAAACCGCCGTTATTCGGTGCATTGAAGCCGCCGTTATTCGGCGCGTTGAAGCCACCGTTGTTCGGCGCGTTGAAGCCTCCGTTGTTCGGTGCGTTGAAGCCACCGTTGTTCGGTGCGTTGAAGCCACCGTTGTTCGGTGCATTGAAGCCTCCGTTGTTCGGTGCGTTGAAGCCTCCGTTGTTCGGTGCGTTGAAGCCGCCGTTATTCTGACCGTTGAAACCGCCATTGTTGGGGCCCCCGAAGGTTATTTTACTTATTCCAAACATATCTATAAGTATACCTACTGCATATGTAACCATTGCAAGCACATAGAATGTTACCATGCCTGACATATGCTCATCAACAACATATGCAAGAGCCCTGGAAAATCCACCGGGTATAGCTTTGGTCGCATCCTTACCCTTCTCCATCAATCTAGCCGCTTTTTCCGCTATAGCCGTTTGATCAGTAACATTTTCTCTTATTATGAAGAATATAATCAGAAGAATAAACATACCAGCTGCCGTGCATATTCCGATAATATTATTCTTCTTTGTGTCTGAGAAACGATTCTTCATCGCAGCATACGCAATTGTTCCTGCTACAGCCGCTAAACCAAAGAAATTAATAATTACGAATATAGCAGTGTCAAAGCCTGATCCTCTCTTAACCTCTTTTAACTCATCCATCAGATTGCTAACTTCTTTAATGTTTCCCATCCCTGTGCAAAACAGAATTAAAGCTGCAACTACAGCAAATAATGTTCCTAAGAGGAATATAATATTTCCCGGTGTAAGCAGTTTGCTTACGTCAATATTCAGAACACCGCCCTGTCTCTGGAAATTACCTCCCGGCTGCCGGTTGTTGAACTGGTTAAAGCCCGGCTGCTGGTTAAACTGCTGCTGCGGCTGCTGGTTAAAGCCCGGCTGCGGCTGTTGATTAAAGCCCGGCTGCTGGTTAAAGCTCTGTGGTCCTCCAGGTCCCTGTTGATTGTTGTTAAACTGCTGCGGCTGACCTGCCGGTGCTGCCGGTGTACCGCATCTCGTACAAAATGACGCTCCGTTAAGAGGCGCGCCGCATTTTGCGCAATTCTGCATAATTACTTCCTCCTTTTTGTTTTTTAAATTATTTTATATTATAGCTCTATGCTATTAATATCATTTTATGCGTTAAGCTCCGCATGGATCGCTGCCGCCGCTTTCTTTCCCGCGCCCATAGCGAGAATAACCGTAGCCGCACCTGTCACAACGTCGCCGCCGGCATAAACCTTCTCTTTTGTTGTAAGACCGTCCTCATTCGCTATGATACAGCCTCTCTTATTCGTTTCAAGTCCGTCTGTTGTCTGTCGGATAAGCGGGTTCGGAGTCTGACCAATAGCAACTACAACTGTATCGATATCAAGAATCTCCTCGCTGCCTGCCTTCGGAACCGGGCTTCTTCTGCCGCTTTCATCAGGCTCGCCAAGCTCCATATGGATAACCTCCATACCCGTTACCCAGCCGTCATCGTTTCCGATAAATCTTGTCGGGTTCTGGAGAAGCTTGAATTCAATACCCTCCTGCTCCGCGTGCTCAACCTCCTCCGCTCTTGCCGGAAGCTCTGCCTTGCCGCGGCGGTAAACGATATATACGTTCTCCGCGCCGAGTCTCTTTGCGCTTCTTGCAGCGTCCATAGCAACGTTGCCGCCGCCGAGAACCGCTACATTCTTACCAACGAATACAGGTGTATCATACTCAGGGAACTTATAGCCCTTCATAAGATTTATTCTTGTAAGGAACTCATTAGCTGAATATACACCATTAAGGCTCTCGCCCTCGAGTCCCATAAATCTCGGAAGACCTGCGCCCGATCCTATGTAAACCGCGTCATATCCCATATCGTTAAACAGCTCATCAACCGTAAGCGTTCTGCCTATGATTACGTTCGTCTCAATATCAACGCCCATCTTTTTGAGGTTTTCTATTTCCTTCTGAACGATATTCTTCGGAAGTCTGAATTCCGGTATACCGTACATAAGAACGCCGCCCGCTGTATGGAATGCCTCGTAAACCGTTACGGCATAGCCAAGCTTTGCAAGATCGCCGGCAACCGTAAGTCCCGAAGGACCCGAACCTACCACGGCAACCTTTTTGCCGTTCGGCTCAGGAAGCTCAAAGCTGTCCTCCTTATTTGCCATATGGTAATCCGCGGCAAATCTTTCAAGACGGCCTATGCCTACCGGCTCGCCCTTTATGCCTCTTATACACTTTGATTCGCACTGCTTCTCCTGCGGACACACTCTTCCGCAAACTGCCGGAAGCGCGTTTGTTTCCTTTATCTTCTGATAAGCGCCCTCAAAATCGCCATCTTTCATAAGCGATATAAACTCAGGGATCTGAACCGATACCGGGCAGCCGTTGCGGCATGGACTATTCTTACAATTAAGGCATCTGTTTGCCTCATCTATAGCCATTTCTTCCGTATAGCCTGTTGTTACCTCTAAAAAGTTTTTATTTCTGACATCCGGCGCCTGTTCAGGCATCGGATTTTTATCTAATCTCATATTAGGCATTCTGGTAATCCTCCTTATTCAGCCTTATTGGTTCTGCCTATCCGGCAGTGACCTTCAGCGCAGGATCTTGTTTCATATTCCTTGAACATTCTGCCGCGCTTCATTGCGCTGTCCCAATCTATCTTGTGACCGTCAAAGTCAGGTCCGTCAACACACGCGAACTTCGTTTCGCCGCCGACGATTATACGGCAGCCGCCGCACATACCGGTACCGTCTATCATAACCGGGTTCATACTCACCATTGTGGGAATGTTATACTTCTCCGTGAGCTTACATACAAACTTCATCATTACGAGCGGGCCGATTGCGATAACCTCATCAAACTGCTCTCCTGCCTGTATCTCCTTTTCAAGCATATCAGTAACAAAGCCCTGCGTGCCGTTTGAACCGTCGTCAGTCGCAACTATAAGCTTATCCGCAATTTCCTTCAGCTCATCTTCAAGGATAACGAGATCCTTATTTCTGAATCCTGTTATAACTGTAACCTTTGCGCCGATCTCATGCAGCTTCTTAGCCTGCGGATAAGCGATAGCAGTACCGAGACCGCCGCCGATTACCGCATATTTCTTTGAGCCGTCAAGCGGAGTAGGCTGTCCGAGCGGACCGGCAAAATCTGAAAGGTACTCGCCTGCTTCAAGCTTGGCAAGATCCTGTGTCGTTTTGCCGACTATCTGAACGACGATCGTTATAGTTCCCTTTTCCCGATCATAGCCTTCGATCGTAAACGGAACGCGCTCACCGAACTCGTCTATTCTGAGAATTATGAATTGCCCCGGTTCCGCCTTGCGCGCGATAAGCGGAGCTTCAACCTCCATGAGAAATACTGTTGGATTAAGCATTTCCTTCCTTACTATTTTGTAAGCCATCATGTCACCTCATTTTATAAATCAACTCATCTGAATCCTTATGTTATTTTATCATATTTTTTATAATAATTCAATAGTAAATCATTATTTATTTTCGTTAATGAACTGAACCACCTTCGAAACCGCCTCATCAAGACTGATCTCGATAGCCTTGTCCATCGTTCTTTCCTTGTATTCAACGATACCCTCGCCTACACGCTTGCCGACTACGACTCTTACAGGTATTCCGATAAGGTCTGCGTCCTTGAACTTAACTCCGGCGCGCTCCTTACGGTCGTCGATTATTGTTTCAACTCCCGCGGCATTGAGAGCCTCATAGAGCTTTTCAGCCTCTGCCGCCTGTTCCTCGTTTTTGTAGTTCGCCGGAACAACGATAGCCTGATACGGCGCGATAGATACCGGCCACATTATGCCGTTATCATCATGCAGCTGCTCAACTGCCGCCGCAAGACAGCGTGTAACACCGATTCCGTAGCAGCCCATAATAACCGTGTTCTGCTTTCCGTTCTCGTCAAGATACTTCAAGCCGAGCGCGTCTGAATACTTTGTACCGAGCTTGAAGATATGACCTACCTCAATACCCTGCTCTGATTTTATCTTACCGCCGCATTTCGGGCATTCATCGCCTGTTACAACGACACGGATATCAGCGACAACATCAGCCTCAAAGTCGCGGTCGATATTTACGTTCTTAAAGTGCATATCCGTCTCATTCGCGCCGACAACGAAATTCTGCATCATTGCAACCTCTTTATCAGCGTATACCGGAATGCCGAGATTAACCGGTCCCGCAAAACCGACCTTTGCATTGGTTATTTCTGTTACCACACCAGGTTCCGCAAGCTCAAGATCATCCGTACAGCCTACGAGATTCTTAAGCTTAACCTCGTTAACGTCACGGTCGCCTCTTACCATTGCTGCTATATACTTATCGTCAGCCTTATATATTATCGTCTTTGCAAAGTTTTCCGCTGAAACACCGAGGAATTCTACAAGCTCCTCAATCGTGTGCGCATTCGGTGTGTGGATCTTCTCCATCGGGAGATCGCCCGAAATTTGCATAACCTTAGTCGGGATACACTCACACTTCTCATAGTTTGCCGCATAGCCGCAGTCGTCACAGTATGCGATACCGTCCTCACCCACAGGCGACTTAACCATAAACTCCTGTGAACCGCTGCCGCCCATTGCGCCGCTGTCTGCATCAACGATTGTGAAGTCAAGTCCGAGACGCGTGAAAATTCTCTTGTACGCGTCATACATCTTCTGATATGACTCATCAAGTCCCTTTTCGTCAAGATCAAAGCTGTACGCGTCCTTCATTATAAACTCGCGGCTTCTGATGATACCGAAGCGCGGACGAGCCTCGTCACGGTACTTTGTCTGAATCTGATACAATGTCATAGGATATTC
The DNA here is from genome assembly GCA_022509005.1 of Oscillospiraceae bacterium. GTDB lineage: Bacteria > Bacillota > Clostridia > UBA1381 > UBA1381 > Ornithomonoglobus. The sequence continues at coordinate 16,560 of JAFLUC010000040.1, forward strand.
CTTGTATGACTTTACGTTATCTATAACGCACTGCGTGAAAAGCTCCTCATGCGTAGGACCGAGACAGAAATCTCTGTCGCCTCTGTCCTTTAATCTGAACATACTCGGTCCGAATACCTCCCATCGCCCCGAAGCCTGATAAGCCTCCGCCGGAAGAAGTGCCGACATCAGAAGCTCCTGCGCTCCTGCCCTGTCCATTTCCTCGCGTATTATATTCTGAACCTTCTGAAGTGTTCTGAGTCCAAGCGGAAGATACGAGTAAACTCCCGCGGCCAGCTTTCTTATAAGTCCCGCGCGGAGCATAAGCTGATGGCTTGCTATCTCCGCCTCTGCCGGTACCTCTCTGAGTGTCGGCATTAAAAGGTTTGACATTCTCATAATAATATTTCCTTTCAATCAATATTTATCGCTCTTTATAAGCGAACCTATTCCGGTTTTAGTGAAGATTTCAAGCAACAGACAGTGCGGAATACGGCCGTCAATTATATGTACGCCCTTTACTCCGTCCTCTATCGCCTTCATGCAGCCCTTCACCTTCGGTATCATGCCGCCGTTGATTACGCCGGATTCGATCATTTCGTTGATCTTGTCCGCGCCCGCTTCATAAACGATTTCGCCGTTTGCGTCCTTTATGCCCTCAACGTCTGTCAAGAGAATAAGCTTTTCCGCCTCAACCGCGGACGCGACCTCAGCCGCTACGGTGTCTGCGTTTACATTGTAGCTGTTTCCCTCATCATCTGTGCCTATCGGCGCGATTACCGGGATCCACTGATCATTGCACAGCATATCGAGTATGCAGCGCTTTACATGCTTGATCTTGCCCACATAGCCGATATCCACTTCATTGCCGTCAACAACTGCCTTCTGCTTTTCACACTCGATAAACGACGCGTCAATACCGCTTATACCTATAGCTCGTCCGCCCTCCTTATTGAGCAGCGCAACGATTTCCTTATTCGTCTTGCCAATAAGCACCTGCTGCGCGGTCTGCACAGTTATCTCATCCGTTACCCGGAGACCGTTTACAAATTTGCTTCTTACACCCTTTTCGCTTAATGCCTTTGAAATATCGGGACCGCCGCCGTGAACGACTATCGGGTTCATACCGATAAACTTCAAAAGCGTGATGTCCTCCATAACCTGATGCTTTAATTCCTCATTTATCATAGCGTTGCCGCCGTACTTGATAACCACGGTTTTTCCGGAGAACTTCTGTATATAAGGAAGCGCGTCAATAAGGATCTGCGCCTTTTTTATTAATTCTTCCACTTAATCAACCTTCTTCCAAACAAAATTATAAATAGAATCCGGCATTTGCAATGCCTGTCTTTTCGTCAAGTCCGAACATGATGTTCATGTTCTGAACCGCCTGACCTGCCGCGCCCTTATAGATATTATCGATCGCCGAAACTATAACCGCACGGTTCAGTCTCGTGTCAACAACCATACCTATATCAACAAAGTTTGAGCCTGCAACGTGCTTTGTTTCAGGAAGCTTGCCCGCTTCCTTTACGCGGATAAAATATTCACCCTTGTAGAATTCTTTATAAAGCTCAACAAGCTCCTCTGTTTCGCACTTCTTATTGAGATTTATATATATAGTAGAAAGAATTCCTCGCTTCTGCGGAATCAGATGCGGCGTGAATGAGATTATGACCTCTTCTCCTGCCGCCTTAGAAAGCTCCTGTTCGATCTCGGAGGTGTGGCGGTGTGTCGCAACCTTGTATGCCTTTGTATTTTCCGTGCACTCACAAAAATGATACGCAAGTCCAAGACCCCTGCCCGCACCTGTAACGCCTGACTTTGCGTCTACAATAATGTTGTCACTTTTTGCTATGCCGCTCGCTAACAGCGGATAAGCGCCGAGGATCGAGCAGGTCGTATAGCAGCCCGGATTACCGATAAGGCGGGCGTCCTTTATCCTGTCACGATACAGCTCCGGCAGACCGTAAACGCTTTCCTTTAAAAGCTCCGGTGCCGAATGCTCCTGTCCGTACCACTTTTCATATACCTTTATATCGTCATAGCGGAAATCTCCGCTGAGGTCTATCACTTTAAGACCCTTTTCTATAAGCGATGGAATTACATCCTTTGACGCGCCGTGCGGAAGAGCGGTGAATGCAACATCGCACTGTGCAGCCTTGTCAATATCGAGCTTTTCACAGTTCATATCAAGAACATGCTCAAAATTGCCGTAAACCTCGGAAATCGGCTGTCCGTCAAAGCTCTGCGAGCCGAGAATTTCAAGCTTTACCTCCGGATGAGCTGAAAGTATTCTTGTAAGCTCAATACCGGCATAGCCTGTCGCTCCCAATATCGCTGCTTTTATCATATTGTAAAAACCTTCTTTCAATTTATGAATAAATATTCATTTTATTTGTATAATATTCGTTTTCGGTGATAAAACACCATTTTAAGCATTTTATCATATCTGCGAATATTTGTAAAGAGCTAACCCGAAAAAAATTAATATTTGTGCGGTTTTTTGAAATCCGGAGCCTATTTGCATTTTTGTTGATTAAAAAAATCACTATTATGACTAATTTTTTCAATTAAACCGCTTGACATACCGTCAGAATTACTATATAATAGATACAATAAGGCATATTTTATATGTAATTTAACCTCGTAAATAATATTATGAGGTATCACTTTATTTCACAGTCAATATTAACGTTAAATATCACATACCGCGGAGGGGATTGCCGCGGCTGTGTTATTTATAAATTAAAGCATACCTGACATCGGGTGGGGATTGCCGTGTGTTTTGTATGCTGAAAAATACTCATTATAATGAGAGGAGAGAAAAAATAAATGAACATTAAAAAATTAGTCAGTGCCGTTTCGGCATTGGCAATGTCTGCGTCCGTTTTCGCGGGACTTGCTGTTACGGCAAATGCTGCAGATACACCGCTGATAAAATCCGTTGTGATTGGAAACGGAAGTGACAACAGCATTGTTGAAAGTATGACAGTTTCAGAGAGCGCATCAGCAGGAGCTCTTTCTGTTCCCTATGGTGAGACAGGATTATTATTCCCTACAAACCGTATTTCTACATCAGATCTGTATAATGAGGCTGTTATCACATTGGTAAATCCGATTGATATATCTCAGAATGATGTTGAGATTACGTGGACACAAAAGGTAGAAAAAAACACATACGGTACGAACGGCAAGCGTATTATGTCGTTCAAGGCCGAGGACGGAACAGTCGTTGTTCCGACTGTAACAGATTATAACTGGGGTCAGATATACTTTAATTATGATCAGGCAACAACAGGAGCAATAGGCGGCGCAAGTGCAGCCGCATCGGCAGATTGTAAAATCAGAGTATATGATAATGCTTCAGGCAAAAGAGTTGCAAAGCTTTATATTGGTTCAGCCAACAGTGCTGAGTTTGACGTACAGGGTGATTCTATAAAGACGATATCACTCTATGTAGGAAATATTGATGATTCAGGGCGTAAGCTTATTGTTGACAATCTTACTGTTTCTGAGTATGAGTCGCCAGAGGATCCTATGTATAGCGTAACATTTACGGAGAGCAATGGCGTTAATGCATCAGTAACCATGAATGGTCTTGACGTAACTTCGGGAACTGATCTGACTGATGGAGAATACGCATATACAGTTCATGCGGTTGGTTATAAGACATATTCAGGCACCTTTACTGTAAAAGGAGCCAATACAAATGTAGAGTTTGCAATGGAAGCAATTGATGCTGCTCCTGCAGCTAAAGCAATACCTGAAAATGCTGTAGCAACAACTACATATGTAGCTTCAGGAGATCTTTCAACCGATACAAATAATACAATCAGCGGATATGACACTTATGGTGAAGGATATACATGGTATCTTACATTTGATTTATACGTTACATCTGATGGTTCTATAAGATATGTTGGTAAGACTACAAGTTCAGGTGATTTCGGCAGAGCAGGTGAATCAACATCTTTAAAATTAGGTCTTGATGAAATAAGATATTATACAAGCAGCTCCGGTACTTGGGTAGCAGGAGGATTATCAGCCGATAAGTGGTATACGGTTACTATCAGTTCAGATCTTGCGAACACGCTTTCAACTGCTAATGGCGGTTCAACCTTGGATATAGTTGTTACAGATCCGGTTAACGGCAATGAAGTAGCAAGTGTATCCGACGTTGGTTTCAGAAACGCAGTTCAGGGACTTCGTTATGTAGGCCTGAGCGGTACTAACTGCAGTGTTATTACAAACGCAGTTTCATACTTTATCCCGGATCCGGAAACTCCCGCAACAGCTACAAGCGAGTGTGTATGGGACAGCGCAGATCATGAAGGTGAGTATGAAGGTGAAGCTTCAGCTTGGAAAGTTACCGTTACACCGGGTTCAAAGGGAATCGAGAAAATTGCGGTCACAGTAGATGGCGGTAATGCTGATAAAGCATTCGAGAGCAGCACAGTAATTACAGAGGGTACTGTTGTACTTGGCGTTGCTGTAGCTAAGGCTGCGGCAGGCTTAGTTCTTAATGTTGCTGTAAACGGTAACCCCATAACAGTTGAATAAATCAAACAAGGAGGAATAATTATTATGAAAAAATTTGAAAATCCGATAATCAATGTTTCTTTGTTTGATGTAGAGAACATTGTAACATCATCAAGCGAGACTCCTGAGCTTCCTAAAGCTCTTGATGAAGCTAAGAGTAAGGCAATGTCAGTTGCCGGCGGTGATGCCAATAAGGCAATTACAATCACATTCTGATTTAACAATCACACCACCCACAGGAGGCGCTTTGAAATCCCCGCGCCGTTCTTACGGAGGGTATAATTTAATACAGGTAATTACGGTTTTTGTTCATGTTCCGTAATTATATAGACGCTCTGCCGCGAAATCCCCGCGGCAGAGCATTTTTATTTTCTAATATACGTAAAATGGGTTTGTACAATCTTGACTTTGATGTCGGATTATGTTATATTATTATTAACGGCTGATATAAATACATTGGTCGCGGGTAGATTAATAGAGCGGCGGCGGCTGTTCCGCTTCCGGTTTTGGGAGATATTCAGGTATCTCAAACGCTGGGGGTGATAAAATGAATGAGTTCTTAACGGCAATTATAAACATTATCTACTTGATGTTTGCAATTGCCCTGCTCGATAGAGTCATTGAATTATTCAAGAACATAAAAAAATAACCGCCCCGATATTTTCGCGAATTAGGACGGTTATTTTTTAACCAACTTACAAGCGGAACGGCTTTGGCCGCTCTTGCTTTCTATCTGTATTGTATCACATGATATGTTCTTTGTCAAGTATAAGTTTACATAGTGCATAATTCACCTGGAAAATATAGCATAGTGAAAAATCATGTTTTTAAAAAAAATATTATTTTATATTGACAAATCAGATGAAAGGTGCTAAAATAAGATGAATTTGGAAAGGGGTAAGGACAACATGACTAAGTATACGTCACTAAGCGTCAAAACTGAACATGTATGTCAAGGAATGTATTTTCCTCTTTCTTTTAGTTATTGGCAATGATTGTTACAATCATTGTTTTTTTTTGCAATATATAAGATATACAAGTAAGTAAGAAGGGAGTCTTTCATATCATGAAAGGACAATTGATTCTGGAAAACGGGCAGCGTTTTACGGGCGAGCTGTTCGGTGATGTCAAAAATATCGTCGGTGAGATCGTGTTCACAACGAATATGACAGGTTATCAGGAAACATTAACAGACCCGTCATATGCGGGGCAGATCGTCACAATGACGTTCCCGCTCATCGGAAACTACGGCATAAATCTTGATGACAGCGAGGCAAAGCATACAAATCTTAAAGGCTTTGTCGTTCGTGAAAAGTGCGATTATCCGTCCAATTTCCGCAACGAGATGAATCTTGACGATTTTCTGATGGAGGAAGGCGTTGTCGGACTCAGCGGTATTGATACCCGCGCTCTTACGCGGACGATCCGTAACTACGGCTGCATGAAAGCTGTTATTATGCAGGGCGAGCCGACAGAGGACGAGGTTAATTCTCTTATGGATACGCTTGATAACAGCGAGGTTATCCTCCAGACAACAACAGATGAGGGCTATGAGCTTAATCCGCAAGGTGCACAGCATATCGCGTTTATCGATATGGGCGCAAAGGACGGTATTCTGCGCGATTTAAAAGCCCGCGGCTGTAAGATTACCGTGTTCCGCGCCGACACGGCGGCAGAGGACATAATGGCGGTAAACCCCGATATGGTATTTCTCTCAAACGGACCGGGAGACCCGCTTGACGCGCCCGGAACGGTCGACACGGTAAAGAAACTGATCGGCAAGGTTCCGATCTGCGGCATCTGCATGGGGCATCAGATCATAGGTCTCGCGCTCGGCTGCAAGACCGCAAAGCTGAAATTCGGACACCACGGCGGAAACCATCCTGTAAAATACGCCGAGACGGGCATATGCTATATCACAAGTCAGAACCACAACTATATTTTAACAGATTATCCCAATGAGGTTGAAGAATGGTTCACAAACGTGAATGACGGCACCTGCGAGGGCATACGCCATAAAACGCTGCCTATCGCAAGCGTTCAGTTCCACCCCGAGGCCTCACCCGGTCCGCTCGACTCAGGCTGGCTGTTTGACAGATTCTTAGAGGAGGTGCAGAAAAAATGCCTTTAAATAAATCGATAAAAAAGGTTCTTGTTATAGGCTCCGGTCCTATCGTTATAGGACAGGCTGCCGAGTTTGACTATTCAGGTACACAGGCATGCCGCGCCATTGAAGAAGAGGGCATCGAGGTCGTTCTCGTGAACTCAAATCCGGCTACTATCATGACCGACCGCGACATCGCAAGCGACACATACATTGAGCCGCTCACGGCTGAATATATTGAAAAAATCATTGAAAGAGAACGCCCCGATTCATGTATCGCGGGCATGGGCGGACAGACAGGTCTTAACCTTGCCTGCGAGCTCTACGATAAAGGAATTTTCCAGAAATACGGTGTAAACGTAATTGGTACCTCAATCGAATCCATCAAGGAGGGCGAGGACAGAGATTCGTTTAAACAGCTTATGGAGAGAACAAATCAGCCTATTGCGCCGTCTGAGATAGTCACGAACATGGAGGACGGACGCGCGTTTGCTGAGAAAATAGGCTATCCGGTTATCGTCCGCCCGGCTTATACGCTCGGCGGCACAGGCGGCGGCATTGCTGAGAATCCCGAACAGCTCGAAACAATTCTCGCTCAGGGACTTCACCTCTCGCGAGTTGGACAGGTTCTTCTTGAAAAGTCGATCGCAGGCTGGAAGGAAATCGAGTTTGAGGTTATGCGTGACGGCGCGGGCAACTGTATTACGGTCTGTCCTATGGAAAACATCGACCCGGTAGGAGTTCACACAGGTGACTCAATCGTTGTTGCTCCGACGCTTACGCTCGCAGATAAGGAATTTCAGATGCTGCGTAAGGCGGCTATTGATATAATCAACTCAATCGAGATCAAGGGCGGCTGTAATGTACAGTTCGCGCTGAACCCGACAAGCTTTGAGTATGCGGTAATTGAAATCAATCCGAGAGTTAGCCGTTCTTCCGCGCTCGCTTCAAAGGCTACCGGCTACCCTATCGCCAAGATCGCGGCAAAGATCGCGCTCGGCTATAACCTTGACGAGATAAAAAATGCCGTTACCGGCAAGACATACGCTTGCTTTGAGCCGACTATAGATTACGTTGTCACAAAAATACCGAAGTGGCCGTTTGATAAGTTCTTCGGCGCGCGCAGAAGGCTCGGCACAAAGA
>JAFLUC010000041.1 GCA_022509005.1 Oscillospiraceae bacterium
GAAAATCAATTTTCTATCATAGAAAGCTAAATTACAGAAAATTTTTCACACACCCATTTGATTTTTTAACAAATTCGGCTTTTTATTTAATCATAATTCCTCCTGACATGATACTAAAATTGATATGTAATAATATCAATAAATTAAGCAAGTCTGTAATCTGCTCAACCGCATATGCAACTCCCGCTTGCTTTAATGTCTCAGGATTAGTCGTTTATATCTGATATGTATAATCATCAGGTATACGCAGCTCTGTCGGAGTTACTCCGTACTGACGCTTAAAGAGTCTTGAGAAATATCCTATATCCTTATAGTCAAGACGCGTAGCTATTTCTGTTACCTTTATGTCGGTGTTCTTCAAAAGCCATTCCGCGCGCTTCAATTTTATAGTTGTAAGATAATCCACAAACCTCTGCTGCGTCTGCGCGGCAAACACCGTACTCAGATACGAGCTGTTTATATACAGCTCCGCTGCGATTGTTTTCTGCTTTAAATCACTTTCGGGATTATTCAGGATATACAATATAACCTCCTGAATTTTCTCGTTGCTTACATTTGGAAAAAGCTTACAGTATTCCTTGAACAGTTCTTTTATGCGGACTAAGAACAATTTATCATATGAGCCTGCTTCGTATGAGCTTTGATTTGATATATACAGATCCAACCACTCATTATCTTCAAACAGCTTAACTGAAACATCCTTGTATATTCTCTGAAGTAAAGGCTCTATTTCAGCTTTGTCCTGCGCTGCAGAACAAATTTCCTCTACCGTTTCATCAATATAATCATAGAGTCCTTCATCGCGGTTGTTAAAGAAACCGATTATATCATCAGCGTAATTCTTTTTTGCTGTACTATCGTTTCCCGAATTCCCGTGATTTTCATTAATATATTTTAGCGCGGAGTCGAAATCCTCAAGTAAATCCTCAATATCCTCAATACCTACACTTATACGCACTAAATCATCATACACTCCCGCATTTTTCCGCCCCTTTTCGGAAGCGTGCGCATATATGGTTGACTCCGGATGTATCACGAGAGTTCTCACATCGCCCACATTTGTAAGATTTACCGCATACTTGAGCCGGTTTATAAATGCGAAAGCGCGCTCCTTTGTATGCAGCCGAACCGTAATTATTCCGCCGCCGCGCCCACTGAACTGTTTTATTGCTGTATCATAGTACGGACTTGATTTCAAAAGCGGATAATTTACCTCTTTTACACCGTCCTGATTTTCAAGATATTGGGCAAGCTGCAGCGCATTCCGGCAATGCCGCTCCATTCTGAGACTCAGCGTTTCAAGTCCAAGCATATTATAAAATGCGTTCTGCGGACTCGTGCAGCAGCCGATATTCCGGAATATATCGTTTCTGAGCCGCGCAATAAACGCGAGCTTGCCGAACTTTATATATTCCGCCATTGCCGGATATCGCTCGGCAGTCCATTTAAAATTACCGCTGTCGGTAATCACTCCGCTTATTGAGTTACTGCTTCCGTTTATATATTTCGAGGACGAATTTATAATAATATCCGCGCCAAGCTCTATTCCTTTTACAAGACAAGCCGTGGCAATTGTGTTATCAAGAATAAACGGCAGATTATGCTTGTGAATCAGCTCTGCTGACTTTTTTATATCAGTCACATCAAGCTTCGGATTTCCTATCGTCTCTGCAAATACTGCTTTTGTGTTTTTATTCACATTCGCTGCAAGATTTTCCTCAGTAATACTATCTATAAACCGCGTAGTTATACCAAATTTCTGTAAATCACGAAACAAATCAAGCGTACCGCCAAACACCGATTCTGTTGAAATTATCTCATCACCGCTTTGGAGAATGTTAAGCAGTGCCGATGTAATAGCCGCCATTCCCGAGGATGTCGCAACTGAGCCTATTCCGCCTTCAAGATATGTGATTCTGTTCTCAAACGAGGCAATAGTCGGATTTGATATTCGCGAATACGCAAACCCCGGTGCTTCGTTATGGAATATTTTTTCTATATGCTCCGCTGACTCCTGTCCGAACGCGCTCGACTGATAAATCGGCGTAAGAGTTGCGCCGGTGGTTTTATCGCCTTCAAAAGCGCCGTGAAGCAGCGCGGTATCAAATTTCATTTATCTTCAACTCCCGTTATTGCATTTGCGGAGCAAATCCGCAAATAATGAGCGTGGTTCGATGCCACGCTCATTATTCCTTTTTTATAGAACGCCGTCACATTCAGCCTGCTCATAATCTATAAGCTCCGTGATCGTAGGATTTTCTCCGCAAACGGCGCAGTCTTTTACCTCTTTGGGCAGCTTTATCTTGCGAAATTCCATCTTGAGCGCGTCGTATGTAAGCAGATATCCCGTTAATAGATCTCCTACGCCAAGAATGTATTTTATCGCTTCCATAGCCTGCAAACTGCCGATTACGCCGCCCATAGCGCCTATTACTCCGGCCTGCTTACAGGTCGGAACAGCATCCTTTGGCGGCGGGTCTCTGAATATGCATCTATAGCACGGTCCCTCACCCGGTACATACGTCATAAGCTGTCCCTGAAAACGGATTATACCCGCGTGTGAAAACGGCTTTTTCGCCATAACACACGCGTCATTTATAAGAAACTTCGCCGGGAAATTATCTGTGCCGTCAATTATAAAATCGTAGTCCTTAATTAAATCCATAATATTATCAGACGCGACAAAAGTACGGTATGTGTTTACCTTAACATCCGGATTCATTTCCTCCATTGTTTCCTTTGCGGAAAGAACCTTCGCCTTACCCACATCCTTTGTAGCGTGAATGATCTGACGCTGCAGATTCGATAAATCCACCTCGTCCGCATCAGCGATACCTATCGTACCGACTCCCGCTGCTGCAAGATACATCGCAGCCGGAGCGCCAAGGCCTCCCGCGCCGATAATCAACACGCTGCTGTTTAAGAGCTTTTTCTGTCCCTTCGCGCCGACCTCTTTAAGAATGATGTGGCGCGAATAGCGTTCTATCTGTTCGTTTGAGAAAGCCATTTAACATCCGCCTCCCATGAAGTATAGAAACTCTATATTATCGCCGTCCTTTAACGTAATCTTGTCAAAATCACGCGCGCCGTGAAGATCGTCGTTCACCGATACCGTTACATATTCCGGCGTTTGCACCTTTTCGGCTTCGATAAGCTCTACGAGGCTTATGCCGTCCTTGTATTCCTTTACTTCTCCGCTTATTGTCAGTTTCATTATTCTTCACCTTTCTCTACTATTAAATCAAAAGTTCCATCATCGTTTTTATTGAGCTTTAAAACCTTGTGGCCTTCCTCCTTCATTGAGCGCGGCACATTCTGCACCGGCTCGCCGCCGTTCATATGGACGGATAAAATCTGTCCTGTTTCAAGCTCCTCAATCGCGATCTTTGCCTTAACAAAGGTCACCGGACATACTACATCCGTGATATCCACATAATCGTCTATTTTATAATCAGCCATTGTATGCCTCCAATATTCTTTCTTTAAACTTATTCTCGCCTATTCGCTCAATTGTCAGTCTGAAGCGTTCGCCGGGATTTGCATATTCCTCGAAAAATCCAACTGCCGCGTCTATGACTCTGAACAATGTGTCTTTATCGTGGATAATCGGAACAATCTCCTCGCCCTTGTGAATTCTGTTTCCGAAAAGACCTCCGAACGATAAAATATATCCCTCGCTGTTCTCCCACGAATCCGCCGGACACGCTTTTGTGCAGCGTCCGCAGTAGTTGCACTTGCTCTCATCAAGAATAATTTTCCTGTCCTCAACTGTAATCGCATTCGTGCGGCAGATGCTCTCACACACGCCGCAATTGATGCATTTATCCTCTATCCATTTAACTTTTATTCCGCCTTTTATGCCAACATCGTTTTCCTCGGCTTTAAGGCAGTTATTCTGACAGCCCGTAACTCCGAATTTAAACTTATGCGGCAGATCTTTGGCGAAAAATCGCTCGCTCAGCTCCTTTGCAAGCGAATATGTATCAATGCAGCCGCTCGGACAAATCTCCTTGCCCTGACATGACGTAACCGTTCTTACTCTCGGTCCGCAGACACCGGGTTCGCAGTTCCCTTCAGCAAGCGCGGTTTTTACTTCCTCAATATCATCAAGCTTGATAAACGGAATCTCTACTCCCTGACGTGATGTAAGATGCACATATCCGTCGCCGTACTTTTCCGATACCTCCGCGATCGTTGCGATCTGCTTCGCGGTAAGATGACCACCGACAACCTTAAGTCTCAGCGAAAAGCAGTTTTTCTGTTTCTGGCGCATAAAACCGCCCTTTTTCAGTGTTGCATAATCTACAGCCATACTTATTCCTCCTCTATTACGAGCTCTTCTTCTGTTGATATCCCGTCCTCGATATGGAACGATTTCAGGACAGGCTCATCTATATTCATCAGCGATAAAATCATATAGCTCGCATTCTTATCATACGCAAGCCGTTTATCCTCCTCAGACGGTCTTGACGGACTTTCAGGATGCGAGTGGAAATTGCCGAGCGGCGACAGTCCGTTTTGGCGCATATCCTTCACCGCCGCAAACTGTTCAGCCGGATTCATTGAGAAATGTTCGTTTGAATGATCGATGTTTTCAAGGAAATAAATTTTCTTTATCTCCTTATCATCATCCGACACAATTCCGCCTATCAAGCCGCATATTTCCTCCGGGACACCGTTTTTGCCATATTCCACTATATCATCATAAAAACGTTTGGGAAGCTTTATCACGCCGATACCTCCTCTATAATATCCTCCATATCATCACGCGGAACCACCCCGCGCACGCGCTTTATCTCGTTTCCGTCCTTAAAGAATATAAATGTCGGGGATGACATTACATCATATTTTTTAGCTGTTTCTGCGCCGAAGCTGATATTGAGCTTTACAAACTTTAGTTCGTTATATTCTTCCTCAAGCTCCGCAAGTATAGGCGACATTCTCTTGCATGGCACGCAGCCGTCTGAGAAAAATTCTACCATGACCGTTTTGTCGGATTTTAAAACCTCTTCTTCAAAATTATCATTATTTATATTCTGCATTTTCAATTACCTCTAATTCATACTTAGTATATAGGATTAATATGAGATTTATATTAGCATATATGAATATTTTTGTCAATACGAAAATTTTTAAAAATTTTTCATATTGTGTTTTTTGTAATATATCTATATAATTATCATATTAAGGATGGTGATTGTTATGAAACTTGATATCCGACGAGGTTTTACAAAAACCGGCATAAGCTGCGAAGGCAAGCCGCTTTTCATTATAAAAAGCACGCGTTTTCTCAGCTCCGAAAAAATAATCTGCCATATTGACGGCTCGCCTGCGTATTCCGTAAAACGTGATCCGCACCCGCTTGACCGCCGCGATAAATATATTTTTACAAACTGCGATACTAAAAACGAATTTTTTGCATGGGTTGATCGTGATATGTGTCATAACAGAACGATGACCCTATACAAATATTTAGTCGCCGGACCTGTCAGGCTCTGTATTGAGGCTGAAAGCTTTTTCGGCGAGCTTTGCATAGAGCATACGGTGCTGAAAAGATTTAATATCTCTATTAACGGCAAAAAATGCGGCTCGATAACAAGCCGTATGATAAGCTGTGACGAGATCGATGATCCGGGACTCCTCTCAGTACTGTATGTTTTCTCCCTATATATCCTGTCCGGCGAAGAATATTACCGCGCCGCAGACGCCATATAACCCTCTTACATTTAAAAGGCTGCAACATGGCAGCCTTTTATTATTGCATTTGCGCAGCAAATCTGCAAATAATGAGTGCGGCTCGATGCCGCACTCATTATTCTATCATATTACATATTCAAGCTTCACACTGCGATAGGTGTCAAACCGCAGCCATTTAGAGAAAAATTCCTTACTTCCGTTCGTCTTGGCATATTCCTGCAGGAAAGCACTGATCTCCGCCTTGGAGAACGCTTTTATTGCAAATCCGCGCCCGTTAACCAATGGTACGCCATCATAGCTATAGTCGGATGACGGAATAATTTCTGTTATTTTCTTATTTCTTACCTTAACTGCAACACGATCCCGCAGCACGATTATATCAAAGCTTTCAGGATATTTATAGCTGTCTCCCTCTGTCGGAATTTCATCGCCTACTGTGTATGTATGAGCAGCAGGTCTTGATTTTAACACTGACTGACTATTAAAATCATAGTAGAATTCCTCGAAAATATCACCTCTCGCCTTTAGACCATTATATTTAAACGATACCTTTTCACCGCTTTCCACCGGCGCGGAAACCTCACGAACAACACCACACGCTGATGTCATATTGCTTACGCGGTCAATTAAAATCAGCTCGCCGAGCGTTTTATGGTTTGTGAACTTATCTGCAACTATACCCTCGGTCAGGATAATCTCGCATACCGCAATTTCATTTTTACGGAGCGTCACAGCTTGCGTATGCGCGCCTGTATTTACGTCAACCGCGTAGTTTATCTTTGATATAACGCCTGGGATCAGCTTTGTTCCGAGCTTTATAAGATAATCGCCGCCTATCTGAAATGAGTTATCGTCCATCCACAGAAGCGATGCCGTGAGTCTCCGATAGACCGCAAGCCCTGCCTCACTCGTGATAACGCAACCGCGCGATACGTCAACCTCTTTATCAAGCGTTATACTGACCGGCTGGCCACAGAATGCGCTCTTCACACTCTTCCCCGCCGCGAGTATTTCTTTAACGTGCGCTGTTTCGCTACTCGGCAGAGCGGTTATTTCATCGCCTACAGCAATTTTGCCCGCTTCGATCTGTCCCTGAAATCCCCGGAAGGTATGATCCGGCCGGCTTACGCGCTGCACCGGCATATAAAAACCCTGTTCGTTATTATCCGAGCTTATGTTCACAGTTTCAAGATGATCAAGCAGCGTCTTGCCCGCGTACCAGCTCATGTTATCCGATTTCACGGTTACATTATCGCCCTCGGTTGCCGAAAGCGGTATGATTTCCACATTTTCAAGCGACAGCTCGTTCTTTAACTCGTCTATCTGTTTTCCGATATCGGTAAAAACATCCTCGCTGTAGTCAACCAGATCCATTTTATTTACCGCGAACACAAAATAGCGTATTCCCATCAAAGAGCAGATTCTCGCATGGCGGCGCGTCTGTACAAGCACGCCCTGTGACGCATCCACAAGTATGACCGCGAGATCTGCAAACGACGCGCCTACCGCCATGTTGCGGGTATATTCCTCATGTCCGGGCGTGTCGGCAACTATAAAGCTGCGCCTGTCGGTTGTGAAATAGCGATATGCCACGTCTATGGTAATTCCCTGCTCGCGCTCGGCCATAAGTCCGTCAAGAAGCAGCGAATAGTCTATCTTGCCGCCGCGGCTGCCGACCTTGCTGTCAAGCTCCAGAGCCTTCTCCTGATCGGCATACAGGAGCTTTGAGTCATATAATATATGACCTATCAGCGTCGATTTACCGTCGTCAACGCTGCCGCAGGTTATAAATTTAAGTAATCCTTGCATTTTAGAAATAACCCTCCCTCTTGCGGCGCTCCATGCTTCCTGCCGCTTCGTTATCAATCACGCGCGAGGTGCGCTCCGAAGATACAGCGCTCAATGTTTCATCGATTATGGCATCAAGCGTATCCGCCGTTGACTCCACTCCGCCGGTTAGCGGATAGCAGCCGAGCGTTCTGAACCGCACCGATTTATATTCCGGCTTTTCACCCGGGTTTAGCGGAAAACGATCGTCATCAACCATGATAATATTTCCGTCACGCTCCACCACGGGACGCTCCGCCGCAAAGTACAGAGGAACTATATCTATATTCTCACGGCGTATGTACTGCCATATATCCTTTTCTGTCCAGTTGGAAATCGGAAATACGCGTATACTCTCGCCCTTGTTTATTTTCGTGTTATACAGCTTCCACATCTCCGGACGCTGATTTTTCGGGTCCCAGCCTTGGGCCGCGTTTCTGAATGAGAAAATCCTCTCCTTCGCGCGGGACTTTTCCTCATCGCGCCGTCCTCCGCCGAATGCGGCTGTAAAGCCGTATTTCGTAAGAGCCTGCTTGAGCGCCTGCGTTTTCATTATATCCGTGTATGCCGCGCCGTGGTCGAACGGGTTTATACCCTGTCTTATGCCGTCCTTGTTGGAATATACTATCATTTCTATCCCAAGCTTTTTCGCCGTGTCATCGCGGAACTTTATCATGTCCTTGAATTTCCATGTCGTGTCAATATGCATAAACGGAAAAGGCGGTTTCTCCGGATAAAACGCCTTAATTGCAAGATGCAGCATTACAGAGCTGTCCTTGCCTATAGAATAAAGCATGACAGGCTTTTCACACTCCGCTGCAACCTCACGTATTATATATATCGCTTCCGCTTCAAGCTCGTCAAGATGTGTAAGCTCGCTCATTTGATGTCACTCCCTTAGTATTTGTTTGATTCTTTTCTGTTTATATTAATTTCCTCTGTCTGTCCTGTCGGTTTTGTTATTATCCATTTTATAATATCATCGCTTATTTCAGCGCGCATTCTGCTGCCCGCGCCTCCCATATCGGCTCCCAGGTACAGGTTTATTGCCTGAGCCGGGCATTCCTTAAGGCATGACGCGCAGCCCCAGCAGTCGCGCGGATATTTGATATACGCTTTTTTGTCCGCGTCCTGGCGTATCAATCCGCCCGGACAGATCTTGCGGCAGCCTCCGCAGCCGATGCATTTGGATTTATTGATTTCTATACTCATTCTGCCACCCCCGGAATATCACGTAAAATGATCTCGATCTTTCCGTCAACAAGCCGCGAATTTACAAATTTATTGAAATTCACATCATCGCGCTCGGGATAATCCATATTTTCCGCAAAGCAGTGCCAGCGCGTCTCATGTCGCGCGCTAAGATGCGCAATTACGCTTCTGCACACCGTAAGTCTTTCACGAAGCTCGTAAATCTGCATAAGCTCATAAAAGTCCGATGCGCGAAGCGTATTTGTAAGCTCCGTAATCCGCTGTATTTTTTCATCAGCGCGGTCAAGCTGGGTCTGGTTAAACCGATAATTTGTCTTGATTCCGCCCGCATATTCGTCCATAACTTTTTGCATAGCTTCTTCAAGCTCAAACACCGTAAATTGTGCTTGTGATTTATCAAGAAAATGCTCTGCTTCTCTTATATGTGCCGCTATGTCTGTTTCGTCTATTTCGATTATATCTGTGGATTTTATGTATTCCGCTGCCGCTTGCGCTGCAATTTCGCCCTCGGCAAGCGCGCCTGTAACATACTTCTGCGGCGCTCCGCCCGCGACATCTCCGGCGGCATACAGACCGTCAATAGTTGTTTTTCTGTTTACGTCAATCCAGTATCCGCTTGCGGTATGACCACCTACGATATAAGGCTCCGTTCCCTCAATCTCAACATTAAATTCTTTCGGACCGCCATCCTCAAGCCATTTGAGCGTCTGAGACGGCGCCATGTTAAGATATGCTCTTTTCAAATCCTCTTCCTGCTCAGGCGTTATGCCCTTGGTCTGCAAATAACATGGACCCCGACCCTCAATATTCTCAACGACTGTGCCGTAAACACGCTCAGAGGTTGCGTTGCCGTACTTATCATCGTACACTTCGCCGAGTGAATTAACCTGCTTCGCTCTCACTCCCTGTGCGAGTGTTCCTGTCGGTGCGATCGTATCCTTGCAGCGCAGGGCTATAAACCGCATCTCAAATGTGGTCATTTCCGCGCCGGCCTTTATGCCCATAGCATATCCTGCGCCGGTGTTAAATGGAGGATACCACATCTTATGCCGCGAAAAGCCGGAATTGTTCGGCTTGTAAAGTCCCGCCGCGCCGCCTGTTGCGACTATTGCCGCTTTCGCCTGTATTATATAAAACGTGTCGTTTTCTGTCCCTATTCCGTACGCCCCGATAATTTTATTGTCCCTGACCTCAAAATCGGTTATGTTCACGCGGTTTAAAACAGTTGTATTTGTAAGTGTGCTTACAGCATCGGCTAAAATAGGCTTTATATTCTCACCATTTATCTTAATATTTCTCGCGCCGCGCGTTACATATTTTCCATTTTCATCCTTTAGTATCACAAGCCCGAGTTTTTCAAGCTCCGCCGTTACACTGTTAAGCCGTTCTGACATTGACAGAAGCAAATCATATCTTGCTATACCGAGCGCATCATTCATAGCATAGTCTGCGTAAAATTCAGGTTCGTGTCCCTCGGTTATGTAAGCGTTCAAAGCATTCACTCCCGCCGCCAGACAGCCGCTGCGCTTTATGTGCGCCTTTTCACAGATAAGCACCTTTGCGTCTGAAACCTTTGCAATTGTGAGAGCCGCGTAGCAGCCCGCCGTTCCGCCGCCGATTATCAGTATGTCAGTGGTAATTCTTTCCGTCTTCAATATAAAATCCCTCTCTTAAATCACTATTGAATTTTCCCTGAGCGATTCGTTTTCAACAATATATGCCTTATCACCGGAGGTGACAAACAGTCTGTATAGGAACACATCTACAGTTTCACCGACTTTGACATGCGGTTCATCAAGAGCGCGCCGCGCATTTAATACAGTATCACCCACACGCACTGAAAGCTCTATATTACTTCCTCTGAACAGTGTTTTTAGAACAACTCCCTCTACCGCCGAGCTTCTGTACTTCTGCACCTCTCCCTTTTTCGTAATTTTCACAAACTCAGGTCGTACGATCGCCTTTCCGGTGTTTTCTATCCGCCCGAAGGTCTTGAACTGCGTATAGTCATCAATAATCGAGGTCTGCCCAAAGAATGACGCTGTAAATGCCGTTTCGGGGTTCTGGTAAATTTCAAGCGGCGTGCCGGTCTGCTCTATTCTGCCGTTGTTTGTGATGATAAGCTCATCCGCGACCTCTATCGCCTCGTCCTGGTCATGCGTTACGAATATGCTTGTTACACCGAGCTTTGTTATCATATCCTTCAACCAGCTTCTCAACTCCTGACGCACCTTTGCATCGATTGCCGCGAACGGCTCATCCAGAAGCAGCAGCTGCGGATTCGGCGCAAGTGCTCGCGCAAACGCAACTCTCTGTCGCTGTCCGCCCGAAAGCTGGCTCGGATATCGCTTATCCATGCCGTCAAGTCCGACAAGGCTTATAAGCTCCTTTACTCTTTTATCTATACTTTTCTTATCGTCCTTTCTGACGCGCAGTCCGAACGCGATATTTTCGTAAACCGTCATATACCGAAACAGCGCATAGTTCTGGAAAACGAAGCCTATTCCGCGCTTGCTCGCAGGAATGTCATTTACGACCTTGCCGTCAATTATGATCTCGCCGCTATCGGGCGTTTCAAGTCCGGCAATCATTCTCAGTATCGTCGTTTTACCGCTTCCGCTCGGTCCCAACAAACCGATAAGCTTTCCCTTTTCGATGCTGAAGCTGACATTATCCGACGCTTTGAAATTCCCAAAGCTTTTATTTATATTTTTAAGCTCAACATACATTTATTCCGCTCTCCTTCCTCTGTATTCCACAACGCTGCGAATAATAAGTATAACAATCGCCATCATAACGAGTATCGAAGATACCGCAAACGCTGGAACATATTTGAACTCGTTAAACAGAATTTCCACATGCAGCGGCAGAGTGTTTGTTTTACCGCGAAGATGCCCCGATAATACCGAAACAGCACCGAACTCACCCATCGCCCTCGCCGCGCACAGCACCACGCCGTAAAGGAACGCCCACTTTATGTGCGGGAACGTCACGCGCCGGAATATGGTAAACACATTTGCACCCATCAGCGCGGCGGCCTCTTCCTCGTCTGTACCCTGCGCTTCAAGTACCGGTATCAGCTCGCGTGAAATGAACGGGAATGTTACAAATACTGTGGCTAATATTATACCCGGAACCGCGAACACAATCTTTATATCCCATGCCTGTAAATACGGATAAATCGGACTTTGCCGACCAAAGGTCAATACGAATATAAGACCAGCTATAATCGGTGATACCGTAACAGGAATATCTATCATTGTCGTGAGAAGCTTTTTGCCGCGGAACCGGAACTTCGTGACCGTCCACGCGGCAAAAAGTCCGAAAATAGTGTTAATGAGTACTGCTATAACCGTTGCCTCGACAGTGAGCGTCGCAGCCTTTATCGCATATTCATCTGTTACTGCCTTTTTATACGTTTCCCAACCGCTTCTGAGCGCGTCAGTTATTACGGTGTAAAGCGGGAGGATAAGGAACAAAAACGCGAATAATACGCTTATCCCGATCAGAATCCATTTGACTATCTTTGAGCCTTCATTTTTTTCCATCCTACTTACCTCCGTTTATAATCCTCGAGTTACGCGCCTGAACAAGATTTACCGCAAACAGAATCGCAAATGCGAAAACAAGCATGACAAGTGCGATAGCAGTTGCGCTTGCGTAGTCATATTCCTGAAGCTCTGACATGATTATAAGCGGTGTTATCTCCGTTTTATACGGCATATTACCCGCAATAAACACAACGCTGCCATATTCACCGATACATCTGCCGAACGCCAGACCAAATCCGGTCAATGCCGCAGGAAGTATCTCGGGAAGTATGATTTTTCTGAAAATTCTTGCTCTGCTCGCACCGAGAATACCCGCCGCCTCCTCATAGGAGCTGTCGAGCTTTTCAAGTACTGGCTGAACCGCACGAACAACAAACGGTATACCGATAAATATCAGCGCAACGGTTATACCTATCCTCGTGTACGCTATCTTAATTCCTATCTTGGCGAATGCCGCGCCGATAAGTCCCGTATCAGCTGTAAGCGCGGTAAGCGATATGCCCGCGACAGCGGTCGGCAGCGCGAACGGCAGCTCTATCATACCATCAAGGATTCTTTTTCCGGGGAACTTGTATTTTACAAGCACCCATGCGAGAATTATTCCCATTACGCTGTTTATTAAGGACGCGATAAACGCGGTAAGAAAGCTCACCTTAAAGCTCGCTAAAACTCTCGGACGCGTTATTGTTTCAATAACACCCTTAAAGTCCATCTGCGCCGTGTAGACCACAAGCGACGCAAGCGGAATAAGTACAATTATACTAAGTATTGACAGCGTAACTCCCAGGCTCAGACCGAACCCGGGAATTACACGCTTACTTTTTGCTTTTTTCATAAATCAGCCATCCTTGAAAAGTATCTAACTTTATTTCGCTTCGTAAATCTCATCAAACACGCCGCCGTCTGTGAAGTGCTTTTCCTGTGCCTTATCCCAGCCGCCGAAGTCTTCAATTGTTACAAGGTTTATGTTGAGATCGAATACGTCCGCAAACTCCTTAAGAATTTCCTCGTTTGACGGACGGTAGTAATTTTCCGCCTCTAATCTCTGTGCCTCGTCTGAATAGAGGTACTGTAAGTACTCTGTAGCAACCTCGCGTGTACCGCGCTTATCAACTACTTCATCCACAATTGCAACTGACGGCTGCGCCAGAATACTGATGCTCGGCGTAACTATTTCATACTCTCCCGGATGTTCATCCAGTGACAGGAATGCTTCGTTTTCCCATGCGAGAAGCACATCACCTTGACCATTCTCTACGAATGTGTTCGTTGCGCCGCGTGCACCTGAATCAAGCACGAGAACGTTTGCAAAAAGCTTCTTTATAAAGTCCTTAATCTTTGCCTCATCGCCGTCAAACTGCTGCTCTGCGTATGCCCATGCCGCGAGATAGTTCCATCTTGCGCCGCCTGATGTTTTCGGGTTCGGTGTGATTATACCAACGCCATCTTTAACAAGATCTCCCCAGTCCTGAATATTTTTAGGATTGCCTTTTCTTACAAGGAAAACGATTGTTGATGTGTACGGTGAGCTGTCCTTATCAAACTCGCTTACCCAACCGTCTTCTATAAGACCTGCATCCTGAACTGCCTTTACGTCATACTCCAAAGCCAATGTTACAACGTCCGCTTCAAGTCCGTTTGCAACCTCAAGCGCCTGCTTACCCGAACCGCCGTGCGACTGAGTAATCTCAACATCCTGACCCGTCTGCTCCTTCCAGTGCTCTGCGAATATTTCGTTATACGCTGCATAAAGCTCTCTTGTCGGGTCGTAGGAAACATTTGTAAGCGTTACCTTGCCATCCGCATTACCTGTGGATCCGCATCCTGCCAAAATTCCTGCCGACAATATAGCCACTGATAAAATACCAACTAATTTCTTTTTCATTTTAAAAACCTCACTTTATAGTATGTTTTATCAAGCATCAATTTTAATTCATATTTAACATATATGAATACTTCTTTACTTGATGTTACATATTATAGTCGCTTTGGTTTGTTTTGTCAACGGAGGGATATATGAAAAAATTATAAAAATTTTTAGTAATAAAGGGTGCAGACTGAAAAATGAGCAATAAAAAAAGTCATATTGACTTTTTTTATTGCTATCATTCAAACCAATTGCTTGTTTTATTCGCAATCCGTACAAGTATCAGCATAACGGGTACTTCCACAAGTACGCCTACAATGGTCGCAAGCGCAACCGGAGATGACGTTCCGAAGATTGCTATTGCTACGGCTACGGCAAGCTCGAAAAAGTTTGACGCGCCTATCATTCCGGCAGGAGCCGCTATGTCGTGCGGCAGCTTTAATAACTTACTTGCAAAGTATGCGATAAAGAAAATCAGCAATGTCTGCAATATTAACGGTATGGCTATCAGTACGATATGCAGCGGATTTTCAAGAATTACGTTTCCTTGGAATGAGAAAATTATTATCAGCGTCAGTAATAGCCCTACGATTGTCGTATTATTAAATTTCGGAATAAATTTATTTTCAAAATATTCCCTGCTCTTGTTTTTTGTTACAAGCACTCTCGTTATAATTCCACCTGCAAGCGGAATCACGACGAACAGTATAATAGACAAAATCAACGTGTTCCACGGCACTGTCACATTTGAAACACCGAGCAGAAATTTTACAATAGGTACAAAGGCTATGAGTATAATCAAGTCATTTGTTGCCACCTGAACAACTGTATAGGCGGGATTACCCCTTGTTAAATGACTCCATACAAATACCATAGCCGTACAGGGCGCTGCTCCGAGCAGCACGGCTCCGGCAAGATAATCTCGAGCCAGTTCCGCCGGAATTAGCTGTTTAAGTATCACATAGAAAAACAGGCTTGCTATTCCAAACATAGAAAACGGCTTTATGAACCAATTTGTGATCCAAGTGACGAATAAGCCTTTTGGATTTTTACCCACATTTTTGATGCTGTTAAAATCTACTTTCATCATCATTGGATAAATCATCAGCCATATAAGAATTGCTATCGGTACAGACACATTCGCATATTCAAATCTATTCAGAAATCCGGGGATTGCAGGAATAAATTTTCCTATGAATACTCCAACCGCCATACAGATAATAACCCACACGGTCAGATACTTTTCAAAAAATCCTATACCGCTACTTTTTGTCTTCATAAATATTTACCTCCTGTCCGCCGCTTTCTCAAAAGCATTGATATCATTTTTCCCGAGAGATATCATTTCATCTGTAATAAGTGTTTTAAAAAGCGCGCGCTTTTCCTCACGACTTATGTTTTTACCGAGTATTATCTTGCGCTGCTTTTTCAGTATTTTACAAATTTTATTATATGCTTCAATATCAACATCATCACATATTTTCTTCGCAAGCATTGGATACGCGCCGCCGGTTGATGCCGCAACGGTAACGTCACCGTTTGATATATGCGCCATTGGTATAAAATCTGAGCTTTCCGGATCTGACGCATTAAGTGCCAGAATGCCCAATTCTGCTGCGTCGGATATAATTTGCCGATTTAAATCCTCGTCATCAGTTGCGGCAATTACAATAAAGCTGCCAATTAAATCCGATTTTTCATATTTTTTCGCTATATGATTTATATCCGCAAAATCCGTGTGAATCTCAGGGCTTACGATCCGAACCTCTGCACCCTCACGCACAAGCGCCGCAGCCTTTATCATCGCCGCCGCTCCGCCTCCGATTATCGTACAGATGCGGCCTTTTACATTAAGCATTACAGGATACATTTTAACCCTCCAGCCAGCGTGCTATTTCCTTTGCATAATACGTTATAACGATTTTTGCGCCTGCGCGCTTCATTGCGGTTACGCTTTCCATAACAACCGACTTTTCATCAAGCCAGCCATTCTGTGCCGCAGCTTTTATCATCGAATACTCACCGCTTACCTGATACACCGCCAACGGCTGATTGAATTTCTCGCGCATCGTCTTTACTATATCAAGATACGCAATCCCCGGCTTTACCATGATTATATCCGCACCTTCCTCGATGTCAAGCTCCGTTTCAAGCACCGCCTCGCGCGCGTTCCGAAAGTCCATCTGATACGTTTTTCTGTCTCCAAACGCTGGCGCGCTGTCCGCAGCGTCACGGAACGGACCGTAAAACGCGGATGAATATTTCACGCTGTACGCCATGATTATCGTATTAAGAAATCCATCACTATCCAACGCCGCGCGTATTGCTCCGACACGTCCGTCCATCATATCTGACGGCGCGATAATATCCGCGCCCGCCTTCGCGCACGACACCGCCGCCTTAGCCAAAAGCGGCAGCGTTTTTTCATTGCTTACGCAATCGCCATCAATCACACCGCAGTGGCCATGCGAGGTATACTCGCACAGACATATATCAGCTATTACGATCAAATCAGGATATAACTTCTTAATAAGCCGTATAGCACGCTGAACAATTCCATTGTCGTCATATGCGCCGCTTCCGCATTCGTCTTTGTGTGCCGGTATACCGAACAGCAACACCGCTGAAACTCCCGCTGATACGACTTCATCAACCGCATCCGGTAAATCATTTAGCGAATAACGTTTCACTCCCGGCATTGACGGTATTTCCTCCGTTTCACCTTCTGTAACAAACATCGGATATACCAAATCCGAGCGATCTATTGATGTTTCATGCACCAAATCACGAATTTTAGCATTAATTCTATTTCTTCTTGGTCTTTTTATCATGGTCAATCCTCCAAAACACTTTTTATTATATCTTCCGCCGACGCGTTCCGGGCGGTTTTATAAATTTCTATTCCGTATTTTTGCGATTCCACCGTTGTTTGCGCGCCGATTGAAATAAATTTTGCTGATGTTTCACTCTCCATAAGATCACTGAATGCTCGTGCCACTGAACCGCTTGACAGAATTATGTAATCCGTTTCTTTCGCGTATACATTGAGTGCTTCCCGCTTTGAAAAATCAGTTTCTGTTCTGTATAAAGCAAGATCCAGAAATGGTATTCCTTCGTTTTCGAGCATTTGCAGCACAACCTCGGAAGCCTCCTCCGCGCGCAATAAAAGCACATTATCACTCTCTGTAAGTTCTTTTCTGAGTACCGCAGCAAGCGAGCTGCTGTCTGCTTTTTCCGGCACACAGTCGGCATATATGCCGCGATTTGCAAGAGCCTCTGCTGTTTTTGCGCCGATCACAGCGAATTTTATCTTTGACAGAATACGTATATCAATTTTCAAATTCGCCAGATAATCAAAGAAGATATTAACACCGCCAGCGCTTGAAAATACGATATATGTATAATCGGATAAATCTATCCCCGAAAACATTTCATAATTTATCGGCACGGTTTTTATAATACTCAGTTCCGTAATGCTGCCGCCGAAACCTCCCGCGACGCGGCGCAGATTTGATAACACCGCCTCGGTGCCTGTCGCCAGAATCCGCTTTCCGAAAAGTGCGCCGCACCCGAACCACTCTATTTTATCACAAAGCGAAACAACATCGCCGACTACGATCACCGCCGGCATCGGACAGTTTTTTGCTTTTTCGGCAATATCTGCAAGCGTTCCGATAATTCGGGTTTGATTTTGCAGCGTACCGTTTGAGATTACTGCCGCCGGAGTACCGGCGTCTTTGCCGTTCTCGATAAGCCGCCGCGCTATTTCACTAATTGCCGCCGCGCCCATGAGGAATACAAGCGTTCCCTCTATTTTCGCAAGCGCGCCGTAATCTATAGTGTCCTTACCCTTTTTTTCATGTCCTGTTATAACATGAAACGATGAGGCATAATCACGGTGAGTTACAGGTATGCCAGCATACGCCGGAACGCTGTAGCATGATGAAATACCGGGCACTATCTCAAAAGAAATACCCCCCCTTGCAAGCGCCGCCGCTTCCTCTCCGCCGCGCCCGAACACAGTAGGATCTCCGCCTTTAAGTCTGACAACATTCTTACCCTGCTTCGCGTGATCTATAATAAGCGCGGTGGTTTCCTCCTGCCGCAGATGATGATTGCCGGATATTTTCCCAGCATAGATCAGCTTGCAGCCATGCGACGCATAATTTAAAAGCGTACCGCTTACAAGGTGATCGAAAATCACCACGTCCGCTGCTTTTATACACTCCATACCCTTAACCGTAATCAGTCCGCTATCGCCAGGTCCCGCTCCGACAAGATATACCATTTATTTCACCGCTCTTTCCGCTATCTCAATGGGATCTGTTCCCGTGAGTGTTTTTCTTATGATTTTTCCGTCTCTTACAAGCATAGTTTCCATTGTAATTATGCCGTTACTTATAACTGCATATGCCCCTGACGGTGAGTGACAGCCTCCGCCGGTCGCTGAAAGAAACGCTCGCTCCGCACAAAGCGCAAGCGCCGTGTCCGCATGATTTATCGCTGTCATATATTTTTCTAAATCGCCTTCTCGTGTTTCAACTGCGATTATGCCCTGCCCCGCAGCGCATACAAAATCAAGCGGAGTGATGTGCAGGTCATCTATTCCGAGCCGTTCGAGCGCAGCTTTTGCTATAATTATCGCATCATATTCGCCATTCTTCAGCTTTTCTATACGCGTGTTGATATTGCCGCGTATCGGCTTTATCTCAGAACCGTGATATATATCTTTTATCTGTACCTCCCGCCGCACGCTGCCTGTGCCGATTATATGCGGCATTTTATCCGAGAATGAGATCATAACATCCTCATGTGCGCCGCGCTGCATAACCGCACCTATTCTGAGTCCGTCCGGCAGCTCAGTTGGCATATCCTTTGCGCTGTGTACTGCCATATCTATTTCGCCGTTTATAAGAGCCGTTTCCAGCTCCTTTATAAACACACCCTTACCGCCGAAGCTTTGCAGGGATTTATCGAGTATTTTATCACCCTTGGTTGAGATGCCTACAATCTCAAATTCATCCTCCGGAAACTCCCGCTTTAGCTTTTCCGCCACCATTTCTGTCTGCTTTATAGCAAGCTGACTTTTTCTTGTTCCTATCCTGATCTTCATTTTGAATCTCCCAACTTTTTAATAAAGCGTCGGAACTCCTCGTGCGAACAGTTCGCCTTTTTTTCATAAATCATTTTCATAAAGCTTTCTCTCTCCGAATCATTGCGATTTGCTGCGATATCATCAATCAGCGATTTGTTTTCGTAAAACACCTGCCAGACAAGAAATTCGTTAATATATCTTTCCAAAATCCCGCGCGCCTTTCTGAGTTCCGCAAGTTTTTGCGCATTGTTCTGCTCCGACAAATCGCGAAGATCGTCAATATCTATGTAAGTATTTAAATAAGAATTTCTAATATCCATATCTCTTGGCACAGCGAGATCAATAAACACGCGCTTTTTCTGTGTCTTGAGAACCTTATCACATTCAGATTGAGATATTGTAAGATGCGGGCATGCAGTCGCGCTTATTACTGCGTCCATGTCGTCAATCACGTTATATCGCGTATAATAATCTATAATCTCAGCATTTTTAAAATCCATAAAAATCGCTGCATCCCTTGTCCGCGTGGTCACAAACAGTTTTGCCGTACCGATTGACGCTAAATCCTTATAAACTATGCTTCCGATTTTGCCGGTCGCGCCGATAATCATAATTCTTTTTCCGGCTAAATCCCCCAAGCTTTGAGCGCATAGTTTTATCGCTATTGTCGCAACCGAAACGGGAGTTTTTGATAGAATCGTTTCCGTTTTAACTCGTTTTGCTCCGGTAACCGCAATGCGGAACAGGGTATTCATATATATCCCCGCCGTCCCTGTCTCTGCCGCAAGCGTATGCGCATCCTTTACCTGACCGAGAATCTGATCCTCGCCGATGATCATAGAATCCAGTCCCGCCGCAGTTTCGGCAAGATGCTGTACTGCTTTTTCGTCCTCGTATATGTTAAGATAGCAGCGCAGATCAGCTTTAACAAGCTCATAGAGATACGATAAAAACCGCTCTTTCACTTCATCACTGCCGACAAGATAAAACTCGCAGCGATTGCAGGTAGAAAGTATCACACACTCTTGCGCTATATTCCGTTTTATGTACTGCAAAATTTCCTTCTGCTGTTTTTTAGTGAATGCCAACATACTGCGCACTTCTATCGGTGCTGTCGCATGACTTATACCTATTGCGAATATACGCATATGTCCTTTCCTCCGCTTCTAATGTTATCTAAAATGTTCGTATGAAATAAATTCTAACATAAACCATATGTTTTTGCAAGCATTTTTAGCTTTGTCTTGACTAAAGATAGCAATTTGTTGTATAATAGCTGAGAAATTATGTTATTAAGGATGATAAGCTATGACTACAGAAAAAAGTAAATCAGCCTTTTCCGAGGCAAAAAAGTATATTCCAGGCGGGGTTAACTCTCCTGTCCGCGCTTTTGCAAGCGTAGGAACATATCCGCTGTTTATCGACCATGCCGAAGGCAGCCGGATCTATGATATTGACGGAAACGAATATATAGATTACGTCGGTTCATGGGGGCCTATGCTTTTAGGTCATGCGTACCCGAAGGTGGTTGACGCTATAAAAACAGCAGCGGCCGGTTCATCGTCATTCGGTGCCCCATGTCTTAATGAAACACGCCTTGCCAAGCTTATATGTGATGCTGTAGACGGAGTTGACGTTGTGCGCATGGTAAACTCCGGTACAGAGGCTACTATGTCAGCTATACGCCTTGCGCGCGGTTTTACCGGTCGGGATATTATTATAAAATTTGAAGGCTGCTATCATGGTCACAGCGATTCGCTGCTCATAAAGGCAGGCAGCGGCGCGCTGACATTCGGAAATGTATCGTCCGCAGGAGTTGTGGCAGATCTGGCTAAATATACTCTTGTCCTGCCGTATAACGATATAGACGCAATAGAAGCGGCATTTGATAAAATGGGCAGCGAAATTGCAGGTGTTATAATTGAACCTGTTGCCGGAAATATGGGGGTTGTACCGCCCGCAGATGGTTATTTACAGAAGATAGAAGCTCTGTGCCGCGAATATGGCAGCGTGTTTATTCTTGACGAGGTTATGACCGGATTCCGCATTTCTCCATCGGGAGCCATCGGAAAATTCGGACTACATCCAGATATTGTCACATTCGGCAAGATTATCGGCGGAGGTCTGCCTGTCGGCGCATACGGCGGGCGGCGCGAGATTATGGAATACATTTCCCCCACAGGACCGGTCTATCAGGCAGGAACACTGTCGGGAAATCCGCTTGCAATGGCGGCAGGACTGGCTCAAATGACGGAATTAACTGAAAATCCGCAGATTTACGATAAGCTTGAAGAAAGCAGCACATATCTTGAAAACGGATTTCGCGAGGCAGCAAAAGCTGCCGGAATTGATGTACACATAAACCGCTGCGGCTCAATGCTTAGCCTGTTCTTTACCGATAAAAAGGTAACGGATTTTAATTCGGCATGTACATCTGACATTGAAAAATTCAAAAGGTATTTTAACGCTATGCTAAAATACGGAATATATCTTGCTCCATCACAATTTGAAGCGGTATTTTTATCTGCGGCGCACACGCGTGAGGATTTAGATAAAACGATAGACGCAGCATTTAAGGCGGTGAAGGAAATATGATTTATCTTGATTACTCGGCTAATACCCCGGTGGCTGTGCCCGTCCTTGAGCGTTTTGTACAGATAGAGCGTCGTTTTATAGGAAATCCAAACTCACATCATTGCGCAGGTAACGAGGCAAGGCAGGAAATGGATTCTGTTACACAATCTATTGCCGCGCGTCTTGGCATCGAAGCTTCGGAGATAATCTATACCTCCGGCGCAAGCGAAGCCAATAATCTTGCTATCAAGGGAATTGCACGCGCATCGCGTCATGCCGGAAAACATATTATTTCTACCGCTTTAGAGCATCAATCCGCCAGCGGATGTTTAACCGCCTTACAGGAGCAAGGCTATGAAATTGATCTCGTGGATATCAACCGCGATGGAACCGTTTCATTGGATCATCTCGAGGAGCTTATGCGCAAGGATACGATATTAGTGGCAGTATGCGCGGTAGATAGTGAATTAGGTGTCAGTCAGCCTATCCACCAAATTGCTGAGCTTGTGAAAAAATATCCTCAATGCAGACTGCATGTAGACGCAACGCAGGCTGTAGGAAAAACAAATATTATTTTTGAAGGTGTTGACACGTTAAGTATCTCACCGCATAAATTCTATGGTCTTAATGGATGCGGTATCCTTTATAAGCGTAAGGATTTAGTTATAGAACCGTTAATTCACGGAGGAGTCAGCACAACGATCTATCGAAGCGGCACGCCCGCACTTGCTCTGGCAGCAGCAACGGACACAGCGCTTGAGCTGGCACTCACTAATCAGAGCGAAAACGTCAACACCGTACAAAGGAGCAACACATATTTAAGAAACGTACTTTCTGCTTATCCTAAAGTGCGTTTCAACAGTCCCGAAAACGCAATCCCTCATATATTGAATTTAAGCGTGACCGGAGTACGCGGCAGCGATTTTCAAAAAGCCTTAGACAAGCATGGGGTTTGTGTTTCCGTAAAATCAGCGTGTTCTGTGGAGAATACGCCTTCGAGAGCAGTCTTTGCGGTCAGTCGTGACAGAAAAAACGCCTTATCCTCATGGAGAATAAGTCTGAGCCATTTAACCACTCAGACAGAGCTTGAGGAATTTATAAAAATTTTTGATTTATGCTACAAGGAGCTTTGCAAATGAAAAGAGAATTGGAACCATATCAGCTGATTGAACGCAGTATTATAAAAAAATACAGAAAAACTCTGTGGAATCCTTTTGTTGCCGCAGTAAAACGATATGAGCTTATCGAGCGCGGTGACAAAATAGCCGTCTGTATCTCCGGCGGCAAAGATTCCATGCTGATGGCTAAGCTTATGCAGCAGCTTCAAAAGTACAGCGATACCCCCTTTGAACTGGTGTTCTTAGTGATGGACCCGGGTTATAATGAAATAAATCGGCAGAAAATCGAAAACAATGCGGCGCTTTTGCATATCCCGATTACGGTATTTGAAACCAACATCTTTGATGTGGCAAACAGCACCGATGAATCGCCCTGCTATCTTTGCGCGCGAATGCGGCGCGGTCATTTATACAATAAAGCTCAGTCACTCGGATGCAACAAAATTGCGCTTGGTCATCACCTCAGTGATGTAATTGAGACCACGCTGATCGGAATGTTTTACAGTTCTCAGCTTCAGGGAATGCTGCCAAAGCTTCACAGTACAAATTTTGAAGGTATGACATTAATCCGCCCTATGTACTGTATTTATGAAGAGGATATTTTATCATGGAAACGATATAACGATCTGGAATTTATACAGTGTGCATGCAGATTTACAGAAAATTGTACCATGTGTGATAATGGAGGCGGAGGTTCTAAACGGCAGGAAGTCAAGCAGCTTATAAAGCGCCTGAAAAGAGATAACCCCATAATTGAAAAGAGCATCTTTAACAGCATTCACGCGGTTTCTCTCGATACAATGGTAGGCTATAAATCAAACGGTATATCCCATTCCTTCCTGGAACGATTTAACGAAAAAACAGAAGCGGAGAAATAGCAAAAGGCTATTCTCTCGACGGCGCGGAAAATGTTGTGTAAATAGTATAAAAATAAACCTCCTTGGTGA
>JAFLUC010000042.1 GCA_022509005.1 Oscillospiraceae bacterium
TATTGCTCGTTTTGTCCACATCAAAGCCATCAAATTTGTATTTGTTATAATCAAGCCTGTCCAACTCTGTTCTCAGCGTCGCGGGTGTTATAGGCTTATAGGCTTCCGATCCGGCTGCCGCCTCGGCGGAGGTTGCCGGGTTTATGCCTATCTGACCCGCGCCGTCACGCGTTATACCGCGCTCGGGCTTTGTATTGACTACCGCTGTGCCGTCCTCATAAACGACAAGTCCGGAGCGGTTCACACCCCCGCCCGCATACAGCTTTATTCCGCCGAGTGTGGTTATTGAGGCCGGAGGGATCTTGAAGTTCTCTTTAAAATATTCCTGCGCGGCCCGGAGCGTACTCTCGTCACCCTTCTCTCTCGCTGCCGTTTCCTTTTCATCGGCGGCCTTGCGCGCCAATTCCTCTGCCGTTATTGCCGCGTGAAGGGAAGAATCCGCCGCCTTACGATCTGTCGCTTCGGCTTTATCTGCCGCAGCGCGTGCCTCCGCTTCTGCACCATCTGCTTTAATTCTCGCCTTTACCTCGTTCGTCACGATTCGCCGCGCATATTCCGCCGCCCAGTTCTGCTCCGTATCGCGCGGAGTGAAGCCGCACGGATCTGTTTTTATTATACTCATTTTATTTTTCCTCCTATATATCCAAAGGATTCCATTCCTTTTGCTTCGGTGTTTCATGCGCTAACGGCTTTATCGGGTTTGCCATGAAGAAGTAGCGCATAGCGTCATAGTCATGATCCTCAAGAGACGTGTTGATGTCCTCAACATGATTTGTGTCATATACAAGGTTCGGTATTGTGCGTATAAACGGCTTACATGTGTTGAACACATACATCATCGGCCTGTTGTTCTTATCAAACTGCATCCTGTAATGACACTGCATCTTTCCGCTTAACCGGTCATTGCGACCCTTTTCAAAAAACACGCCCTCGTCCTCGAACATCGTTATGATCGTGCCGTCACGTCCGCGGCTCTCGTCCCATATCGCCGGATCGGCTATGCCGGTTATCTCATTGCCCTGCTCCAACTGATCTTCGATCTCGCGTATTTTTTTTGCTATCTCTCTCGGCTGCTCCCGCGTGCCGGTGTTTGCGCTGTTCTCCACGCATCCGTACAGCTGCCGGTATAAATATGCGCGTCCGTCATAATCTATCGCCCACCACTGCACTGCGTACGGCTTACTGTAGCCGAAATCGAACGTACGGTAGCGCCGCCACGTTTTCGGTATCGGGAACGGGTTTATTACGTGCGTGCCGATTCCCGTGTCATACGCGGTCGGATCATTGCGCCATTCGGTGAATACCTGTCCCTCATAGCTATCCCAGTCTCCGTAAAGAAGCGCCTTCTTCTGCGCCTCGGGCAGCATGGCGAGGTTTCCGAGATAATTCGGGTCGTTAGAGAGCAGAGCAGGGTTATCAAACACAGATGACGGTATAAACGCGCGCGTTCTCTTTACCTCTATCAGCTCTCCCGACGGGGTCTGTATATTCGTTGTGATATGCTTTGTCACGTTCGGCTCGCAGCCCGTTATGAACCGCTCCTTTACCCAGCCATGCCCGATACCGCCCGGATTTGCCGTTGCGCGGATATATACGCGCAGCCCCTCGCCGTCGGCGCGGTTCCGGGATATTAGATACTCATATTCCTCCTGGGTGAAATGCGTAAGCTCGTCAAACGCGATATATGAAAACGATAATCCCTGATACTGCAAATAGCTCGTTGCTCCGGGCATAGAGCCGAAATATATCACGGCGCCCGACGGAAATTTCCAGAAATGCTGCGAGCTGTTGTATGCCGCGCCCGGAAATGCCGCTTTATACATTCGCAGCGATTTTATGATAAGCTCGCGGCACTGCGGGAACGACTTACGGAATATGATCCCGCGGTAGTTCGGGTTATCCACCTGTCTGAGTGCTTCCGCCACGATCGCGTCCGATTTGCCGCCACCCGCCGCGCCGCCATAGAGCACCTCGTACTCCGTGCGGCGCATGAACTCTTCCTGGCGGGGCTGCGGCTGCCAAATAATATTGGCAGCCTTGCCCCCGCGGCTTTCGCCGCTTGCGCTGTTTGGCTTTGCCAAACGCGATTGCTGCGGTTTCCATACAATATCCATTAGTACGGATAGAACAGGCCCTGCTTAGCGTAGTAGGCGTCCTTATTCATCATACCGTTATACCTGCGCTCAAAGTCTATGGTATTGAACGGTATTCCATTCGAGTCTACATATATGTCGGATTGGTTCGGGGCATATCCCAACGCTCGTGCCAATGCCGCAAGATTTTTCATATCACTCGTTACTATTCCGCCTGAGGCCTGTGACATCGCCTGCTCATTTGCAAGCTCGCCATTCACCGCCCTTGCGGTATTATAACGGTTCGCTATACCCATACTGTCAAGATATAGATTACGCTCCGTCGGATACGTGTCAAGATCGTATTGGCTCATATTATTCGCAATATTAAGCCCTCTCGTCTGTTCCTTCATCTGATTGAGCTGCATGTATTTTAACGCGTTCGCCGCCGCGTTTGCCGCCGCGGTCTGCTCGTTTTCAAACGATTGCTGATACGCGTTATTCGTATCCTGCGCGCCCGCCCGTGTACGCGCGTACGCATCCGCGTCAGCCTGATACAGCTTTTTATAGTAATCATTGCCGACTGCCATTATGTCGTTTAAGTTATCGCGCTGCATTGCTATACTGTCTTTGTAACGGCTGTATGCCGTGTTATCCAGACGCTCCCAGTCGGCTGCAATGCTGTCAAGATAGCTGTTCTTTGCCGCGAGCGCCTCCGAAACCACCGCACCGCTTGCGCCGTATGCCGAGGTGTTGTTGTAGTTTAACACCTGCCTGTATGCCGCGTCGGCCTGCTTCTGCTTCTCCTTCGCGTACTGCTGGTACAGCGGGTTATTTGCGGGGTTGTACGAATACCTCGCGTTCTCGATCGATTTTAATGCCGCGTCGATACGGTCGCCGTAGCGGCTTTCATAGTCGCTTAACACGCCCTGCGGCGTCCGTATCCCGGTCTGTGACCTGTACGCGTCCGCCGCCGCGTCAAGCTGAGACTTCGGAATATACGCTATGCCGTCCGACACATATGTCGGCTTTATCGCCTTTCCGCCTATGTTCACCGTGCCGCTCGCTCCATCCCATATCACGCTGCCCGGCAGACCGAGGCTGTCCATATACGCCCGCGCACCCATTAGCGGATCGCCGGTGCTTGCATATGCCATGTTCGTGAGATTATTTATCGTCTTTTCATCGGCATACGTTGTGCCGTCTATGTTATACTGCGGCTTGTATGCGTCAACACCGTTAATTGTGACGCTCTTTGTTGCATCGTTCCAGCCGAGCATGCCCTCCGCGTTCCTGTCCTTGAGGGTACTCCTTATTCCCAGCATCCCCTCCGGCGGGCTTGTTCCGCTGCCCGATGCCATTGCGTTTGTATCGCTGCCCGATGTCATAGCATTGCCGCCGGACGATTTAATCATGGCGTTCCCGTCCGACGGGTTTGCCGATACCACCATTCCCGGACCGGTTAGGACCGTATCCGTTCTCGGGTTCGCCTCCTCCGCGGACAATATAGTCCGCTTTGGTGACGGCCCCGCGGCCATTGCTGCCGGGGTCGCTATCGTATTTTTTACGGCGGTACCTGCGCCGTTTTTAGCTGCCACTCATCATCACTCCTTCTATTTTATTATCAACATACTCAATGAGCTCCGCCATTTTTTCGCCGATATACTCTATAAGCCCCGGAACGCTCTCCGTCGTTATGCCGCTTATCTTTGAGACTGATATCTCAGCCACGTTCGCGTCATCGATACTCATAAGAGCGCGGTTAAGCGTTACGCACATCCCTTCGAGATACCGACACAGCTCCGCAAGATAACGCTCAGCATCCGATATATCGCGAAGTCCGGTCGGATGCTCGGGTAGTTTTAAATCTATATTCATATAAACCTCCGTGTTAATATGTTTCCGCTAACGTAGGTTCCGGCATTGCCATGGCCTTTTCCGTATGATCGCGTCCCTCTGATTCTGCCTTGCGGATCTCGATGCAATAGAACACGACCTCGCCCGCGCCTGTTATCCTGTAGCGGTAGATTGTGCCGTTTATTGCTCGGACAGGACAGCGGATCACGTTCAATCCTGGATTTGCGAACGCTCGGTGCAGGATGAACTCGCCGTTATCGACGCTTGTCCACACCTTCATATACGCGCCCTCCGCCATGTCGCACAATATCCATATCTCGTTGACCGCCTTGTTATCAAGCGTGTTGTCTGTCGTCTTTACCGACGTTATCTCCCATTCGGCAGTGCCGGGCTTGTCCGTCTGCCTGTACAGTCCGCCGCTGCCGACCATGTAAAAGCCGCCGCGGAACCGGAAAAACGCCTGAATGTCCATATCATCATGCAGATGCCATAATCCGCGCGATGTGTCGTACACAAGCAGCTCCCGCGCGCCGTCCTCGCGAACCGCCGCGGCATAGTATAGCATGCCGTCCCAGCCGCCGACTGCCGATTTATATTTACAGCTGAGCTTTTCCGAAATCCTTGACGGAGAGGCTGTGCCGTTATATATATAAAATCCGTTATGCGACAGGAATATGACTCCCGACGGCGTTACAACTATCGATTTCGGGTCAATACACCCGAGCTCCGTAATGTTCTCAGGCCTGTAGCTTGACACGCCGCTGCCGTATATCACGGTTATCGAGTTCTCCTTGAGCGCGATAACATTGCCGCCGTATTCGCAAATCCCTGTAAATATGCTCTCTGTGCCGGACGTGAGCCGCGCCGCAAGCCGCGCGTTGATATCATCTGAGGTGAACAGGAACGGATCGTCAGAAGCAGACACATAGATTGCGTTTCCCGTAGGCGTTGTGCCCCACAGCCTGTTGTCGTGCGTCGTTATGCGGTTAAAGCACCGCATGCGCTTTGAAATCCTAACTCCTGAGCAGTAATGGGCGTGTTCTTGCCTTTCTTGTGTCATGGGATCAAACCTCACCGGCTCGCCGTTCTTGTTGTACAGGTCAAAATATATACGGTGGACATATGTATTATTACCGAGCACTCCCAACGGGGTCGAGCTGAAGCCTTTCACGAACGCGGTCGTTATGGCGTATTTATCCACATCATCAAGCGACGCATAAACATCGGTATCAACAGTGTTGTTATATGAATAATCAATCTTCGTCTGCGGTTTGACCTCCTCCGAGTCCGTGTCGTAATACCACACCACGCCGCTGTCATCATCCTTGGTCGGGAAGCCCGTTATTGTCACCTCATCACCGATGCTGAATACCTTTTCAAATATGTTTGTCGATTTCATATATTTATATCCACTGCCGAAGTATGTATTAAAGAAGTCGCTGTTTTTTATCACATCGCCATCTGCGTTTGTCACGGAATAGCTGTCCACATTGTCAAACCTGAACCGGAACGTTGCAAGATAGCTGCCGTCCTTGTCCGTGCCCGCGGTGACTATCAGATTATCCATGCCGGTACCGGCGCGCTTGAACTGACCGGTATCGACATTGTAATAGTACATGATCGATTTCTTGTTTGCATAGCCGTTTAAAACATACAGATTGCCCAGACGTATTATGCTCCATTCATAGCTTGTGCTGAACCGGACAGTATCCGATTTTACAACGCCGTTATATATAAACTGTTCATCAGCTATTCCGGTAAACCCGGTTATCTCCGTTGTATCGGTGCTGTCCGGCGCGCATACCGCCTGAACATTCTTTATATCGCATATCTTCACCCGCTCGCCGCGCGGA
Organism: Oscillospiraceae bacterium; assembly: GCA_022509005.1. Taxonomy (GTDB): domain Bacteria; phylum Bacillota; class Clostridia; order UBA1381; family UBA1381; genus Ornithomonoglobus. Next base: position 5,783 of record JAFLUC010000042.1, read on the forward strand.
GCGGCGCACGGAAATTCGCGCGTGCTCATGTTCTTCATGCTCTCGAACTCGCCGCGCACGCCCTTTCTTGTTCTGTTCAGCCCGTAAAATGAGGATGTCTGCACCGGCATATTCGCCGCAGTCTGATTGGGAACATAGCTATACATTCATGCCACCCCCTACGCCGCTCGCGGTTATGTCGATCGGAACGAGCTCATCGCCTTCTGCAACCGCTCCCTTGCCGTTTGCCGGAGCCAGACCCGCATCGGCGTTTGATTTTGCCGCCTGCGGATCAATCGGCTTCGCGCCATTGCCGTTTTGCTGCGGCATCTGCGCCTGCTCCGCCGTCTTGTTATCAAGCATGTTCTGGAAGTCGTTCATGAGCTGCTGCTTCATTTTAAACGACATATTCTTCATCGCAACCATCGCCTGCTTGAAATTCTGTTCAGAGAAGAATCCGCCCTTCCACAGCGACAGTATGAGCTGATTCTGCATCTCGGCCGTGTACGGATTCTCAACCTGCGGCACTACCTCTATATCAAACTCTATCGGTCTTGATACAAGCTCGCCATCCTTAGTCCATTCAGCCGTTTTCAGCTCGCGGTTTGAGAATTCTATGAACGCCTTCCGCCCGTCTTCGTCACGGATGCGGAATATTCTCGGATCGTCATAGAACTGGCGTATCAGCTCGATCGACATATACACGATCTTTTTATACGCCTTGTACGTGTCGTTTGCCATCTTGCGGCTTCGCTTCTCGCCCGTTTCGCGCAGTATCTGTATCGCGCTCGCCGCCGTTACGCCGCCCGCAGTTCCGCCCTGCTGGAAGTCGCGGTTGCCGAGTATCTCCTTCAGGTATTCCACAAGCGTAGTTAAAAACGACAGCGAATACTGATTCATCGGCGACGACTGTATCACGCCGATATTTGAAGATATATCGCCGTCAACGTGTACTACCGCGTTTGATACGTCGGTAAACTCCTTCGTGTTTATACCGCCGTTTCGCTTTGAAAAATACCGCTGCTTTGAGTTGATGAGGATATTTTCGGTTATAGCGCCTTCGACCTTGTTTATATGTATCTGCGTTGCTTTACCGATATCAAGATACCCGAATCCATACGGACAGTTCTCTATCGGGAACATCACATCGAATACTATCGGGTATTTGCCGTGGTCATACAGGCCGTTATCGTATCCCTCCATGTCCTCGGTTGCGGCTATTATCGCGTCCTTGCACAGCTTCATCATATGCACCGCGCCGCCGGGCTTCTTATAATAGCAGTCTAGCACAACAGAACGGTTTGTGAGCGTGTAGCTGTCGGTCGATGTCTCAACAACCGCGTCGCCGGTAAACAGCTTTTCATAATCGGGATAGCGTTCCTTGAGCACATCGTTATCAACCGCTGCGGATATGAACAAGAACCGGCTGTCCTGGATATCCTCCAGATGCGTGTCAACGAATATATCAAACATATCCACCGAGCGGACATCGATATTGCCGGTGATGTCGTTATAGAAAACGCCGTACGCGGCTGTACCGTACTTGATTTTTCCCAGCGCATTCTTATCGTAAACTGACCGGAACCCGCACATTTCAAGCTGTACCGGGAGTATTTTTGAAAGCGCCTCCGCCGCCTTTGTTCCGTTCGGATCGCGCTCCAAAATATTCGCGGACGGATAGCTTTCGCTCGCGTTCGACGCCGCATTCTCAATACATGAGAATATCAGCGGCGTCCGCGGGCTGAATCTGCCTTCGATCTCGCCCGCGGAACGGTTATACAGCCTTTGGAAATACCGCTCGTTATCGCGTATGCGCGAAAGTATCGGCTCGCGGTCGGACTTGTAGCGGTTATATTCCGATATCGCCTCCGACTTGAACTCGGGCGTTATTTTTCCGTTGTAAATGTAAATGTCAGCCATTGTTTACAGTTCTGCTAATGCGGCTTTGCCCGGCACCATTGCTGCTTCCTTTGTTTTTTCGAGTATTTTTGCGCGGAGCTGTTTGCTCTCCTTTATTATCTCCGCCACATTTTCCGGCACCCATACCGGAGTATCGTACATTATCTGATACATCTTGCCGTTTACCGACACGACTGTTTCGTTATCGCCTGTAACGTCATGCGGACGCGGGATGAATACCTGTACCTTTTTCTCTGTTTTTACTTCCGGTTTTGTTGTGTTTTTTACTGCCATTTTGATTACTTCCTTTCTATTTCTTCCGGGATGAGGGCAAGCCCTCATCCCAAATCCTGATTATACACTCGCTAATGACTCAATTCTTACCATCTTTGTCTGCTCGATGATCTTCATGAAACGATAGCCCTTCCAGCCGACCGTTCCTCTCTGATTGAGCGGGTCGCCTGTTCCGGCAGAGCCGAGAGGCTTATTGATGATCTCGACAGTCTTATCTCCGGCTGTTCCGAAGGCGTTCTTTCCGAGAATGATCGTGGCATAAACCGGCTTGCCGCTTGCTCCGCCGCCGCCCGGATAGATCTTCATATCCGGCTCGATGAGCGCGTCCGTGATAGTTTCCTTAAGCGTGAGAACCGCTTCGCCGTTCTCGCCGGCTGTCGCAGATGCAACCGTGTACTTCTTATTATCGATCCATACCGATGCGGATGCAAATCCCGATACATCGCCCGACTCGATCGTCTCGGCTACATATACCTTTTTCGCAGCCTTATCCGCTTTTACTATCGTAAGCTCAGGATAACGCTCGTCCGCGCCGAAGTTTGTGCCGCGGAATACATAAGCGTCCGGGTCCTCAATGAAGCGCACTCCGAAAAGTCTGCCGATCTCGCCCGAATACATCTCCTTTGTATCGGCGTATGTATGCGGCTTCTGCCATTCCTCATCGTTCCAGATGGTATACACAACATCAGGGTGGATGAAGCAGATGTAATCCGTTCCGTCAGCCGGCTGTACCTTATTTCTCTTAAGACTTGTTACCGCGCGGCGAACATCCTTTACGGTGAGCACGTCATTAAGCGCCGCTCTTGATTCCGCCGTTCCGGCATAGAATACGTTAAGACCCGATGCAAGCTCCATCGCGTCAAGGTGCTCAAAGGTTTCGAGCTGGTTCTCGGTGAGGAGCTCGGTGTACTTTAAAACCTCCGGTGACGGGTCGTTCGCGAAAAAGTCGAGCTGGTCGGTATACGCTACGTAGTTGCCGAACTGCTCCGGCTCGCCCTTTACTCTTGTGATGTTAACGGCGCTGCCTGTAGGGGTTATGCCCTCAGCGAGCGGCACAGCCGCCTTCGGGAGCGGCGAGAGCTTATCAAACGCTACCGTCTTTGTCTTGCCCTTGGGTATATCCACCTGCTGTCCGAACTTTGTGTACTTGCGCTTTGTCTTGTTCGTTTCAAGCACATAGCGGTTCAATACCGCTTCCATAAGCGGGCTCATGCCCGCGCTTGTGGTTTTGTTTACATTGAAATTTGTTTCTGCCATATTAGTTGTTCCTTTCTTTTATTACAGTAACTTACGTCCTGCCTGTTTGTTGATATAAGAGATGTAATCGCTTGTTGACATCGTTGCGGGATTTACCGAGCTGCCGCCGGTGCCGCGTCTTGCCGATGTCACGTTCTGCGTGATCTCTTCGCGTTTGTTCTGCGGTTTTGACGCGCCGCCATTCATTCTCATGTACGCGAGAGCGACGCTGTCGCCGTTTCTTATCGCGCTGTTGAATGCCGCGTTCTGTATCGCCGCGTTAAAGTCAAACTCCGGCACGAGCTGCTGCAATCTTGCCGCATCCGCGTACCACTGCGCTATGATGCGCTCGTTTGCCTTTCTCTGCTGCTCCGCCTGCGCCTTTTCCGCCTTCCACTGTTCAAAAGCCTCATTATCATCAAGGCTTCGGCGGTAGTCCTCAACACTCTGACCGGATCTCTTTGCCGCGCTTGAATCAATATCGTCAAGCATGTCCTGTATCGGGTTCTCGCTGTCGCGGTAGTTGCCCCTCGCGCTCTTGCGGATTCGTTTCAGCTCGTTTATTTCCGCATCTCCTTCGGAAGCGCCGAATCGCTTTCTAAAGGCTTCCTCTATCGCCTTTTTCCTGTCGGCTTCATACTCCTCCTGAGTGTTAAAGGTGCGGTATGGAGCAGAGCCCGTCTCCGGATCGTCCTCGCCGCCCTCGGACTCCTCCATATCTGTCGTATCGTCGCCGTCAGTAGACTCGCTGTCCTCAGGACGGCTTTCGATATAGTCGGAAAATTCCTCGGGTGTCATATTTGCAATATCCTCCGGAGTGATGACATCCTCGTCATTTTCCTGCGGCCGGGTGAGCTCCGCATCTTTCGACCCGTCAGGATTCAGCGGTTGGGTGAGCTCCGCCATTCCGTCATCTTCGTTAACGGGATAATTACGACCCATAATGTTTTTTTTCTGCATTTTTATGCTCCTTTCTTTTTGGTTTATACAGATTGTAGCACAAATTAGGTGCGAGTTATTAACAACTTTAAAAAGAGCAAAAGAAAAGGAACTGACCGGTTTTTACACCAAATCAGTTCTTATTTTCTGATCAAAACACAGACAAATACATAGAGACGATTCTGTTGTGTTATTAGTGCACTAACCGTCCCACGTGTTCTTGATACCCCAAATATCTAAAATGGTATTGATGTTATGATAGAAATATGGTATAATATTACAACAGAAGTTACTTTTTATATTTTATTAATGAACACATGGAGACGGTTTAAAAGAAAGGAGAGTATTGATATATTTACCACTAAATATATCATACAAAAGAAAAATATGAAAAGAATTGTTATGTTATTATTAGCGATAACTATAAGTCTATCCCTTTGCGCCTGTGATGTGCCTGCAAAAAGAAATATCGACACAAGTGATTCAGAAACACGCAAATCGCTGCCGATAAGCAAAAACACAATATCAGCAGCATTTGATTATATATTAGGTTTGAAACCGGGCGAAACAGCAGATGCTGTCGAAGATAATGACGAGTGGAATGATGTTTCGGATTGGACAGACAGTGCTGCGGCAGAAGAAGATAGTTATAGAACATTTCTGCCGCAGGAAGAAATCCAAAATGAGAACAAATCTGCTGATTTTTCCGCCTTTAATGGTAGTTTTGAAGGTGGTGGTGTGCCTTATGAGGAATATTATATCGGACGATGGGGAGCAACCATTTCAAATGCATCATCGGATTCGATTTTGTTTAGTTTCGGGCAGTCGGAATCAGATTATTATGTTGAGAATGTAATGCTATATAGACAAAGTGACGGTAGCTATCAGGGAAGAGGACTTTCAACATGGGGCGAATCATATTTTACAGTTTTGTTAGAAAGCCCTGACTACATAACCGTTACAGTTGAAGGAAATGCAGAAAGTACAGGAACAGAAAAGTTATACAGATCAGAATTTTAATTGCACGAGGGTACGGTTCTGTTGTGTTATCTCACAAACAATCAGTGCACAAGAGGACCATTCCCGCGTGTTCGTGAACAAAACAATTGCATTTTTATTTTGCATGTGATATAATACATATCACATGCAATATCTTAAAAAAGGAGAAAGAAAAATGAGTAGATTAAAAAGAAACATAGTCAGCATTCTGATGGTTGTATCCATGTCGTTTGCGTTATTTGGCTGCAGCAGTTCCGGTGATAACAACAGCATCAGCGACAAAGAACAATTTGTCGGGACATGGGAAACCACTGTGGACATGACAGATTTCGCTAATAAGTTGCTGCAGCAAGGAATTGATCAGGATAGTACAAATATTACAGAGTACATTAATATCGATAAATATGAGGTTACATTATTATATACATTTAACGATAATGAAACCTATTCAATATCTGCAGATAAAGACAGGCTCAAACAAAGTTTCGAAGCTATAAAATCTGATTTCAAGAACGGAGCCATAGCGTATTTTGAAGATATCCTTGCGGCGAATGGGATTGATAAGAGTGTTGATGAAATGTTGGAACTCAGTGGGGTTTCACTGGATGACTATATTAATGAAACCTTCGGTGATGACATGTTTCGCAGTATGGTCGTAGATATGAAATCAACCGGAGAATGGCAGGTTGATGGCGGACTGCTTTACTTGACATATGATAACATGGATGAAAATGAATGTCTTTCTTATGAATTCACTTCTGACGGAATTAAGTTGTCAGATATTAATGGAGAAGATTGGTATGGAATGTATCCGATGATTTTGAAAAAAGTTGAATAAAAAACATTTTAAAACACCGAAAGACGGCTCTGTTGTGTTATCTCACAAGTAATCAGCGCACAAGAGAACTGTCCCCGTACACTGCTTTTACATCATTGCCGGGTGGACAATACTTCTCATTCAAGAGAGGGGTTACCCTCTCCTGAATGAAAAGAATGAGATTCCCCTTGGAGCGGTATTATTCTCTTGGTGATTGCCAAACACTATTTTTAATAAATGTACTCCGAATATCTCCCGATCCGACACGGACTTTTCGCCTTGCCGCCCTTGCTATAGCGTACTCATACAGCTTTTCATACTTGCGCAGTTCTTCGTAGGTATACACATTTCCGGTTGTGCTGTCTACAAAATTCTTTCCGCCGCGCGTTTTGATTTTCGCTTTAAAATCCTTCATCGCATTATACGCGCGGTCAATCATGGATGGATTGCGTTCCGCAAGCCGCGCAATACGTTCAATAGAATTTACGTCCTTAATGAAATTACGCGCCATATCCGCTGCTGCTTCTCCTTGAAGAATGAAATCGTTTGCTTGCATGTTCTTGCTCTCATAAACACGGCGATGCTGCTCAACAGCCGCGTCAAAGTTTTCGCCGCGCTGGCTGTCGATATATCTCTCAAAATTACCCGGCGCAAGCTCCTGAACTCTGTGCGCGGTCTCATGCTTCACAAGCTCCCTGAACGGTTCTGCAGCCGTATCGGATATCGTAATCTTATTACCCTCAATCTGCGCGTCCACATCAGCATCATCAATCGGCGCAACCTTGATATCTGTTCCTGTAAGCTCCGCCATCTTTTTGGCGTAAATAGCGTCATTGTTCGCTTGTATCTCGTTTAACAAGCCTTGTATGCCAAGCTGATTATCGCTTACCTTTTTACTCTTCTGAAGCTTTACGGCATTCTTATATGCGTCTGTGTCCTTTCCGAACTTTAGTCCATCAGCTATCGGGTCTATGTCATTATTTCTGAGATGTGTGCCATAGCGGCTGAATGATATAGCTTCCGCTGCGATATTCGGTGCACCTGTAATTCCCTCTATCAGCCCGCCGGCAATTGCGCTCTGGTATGTAGGCTCTACAAATGTGTCATATGCAGCCTTTGTTCTCGCTTCGTCAGCAGACAGGCCATCCGAACGATTTCGCTCATACGCCTGATTGAAATCGCTGTATTTGTCGCGGATAATCACATCGGCAAACTCGCTCAGTGCCGTCTGCGTCGCGTTTATTCCCGCACCTGATAGTATTTTTGACGCCTCTCCCGCGACAAACCTTTGCAGTCCTGTATTTCCGGGCATAATCTTTCCTATTACTCTCGACACTCCGCGTCTGATGAAATCAAACGACATCATTTGGATACCCGTTTTCACTGCAGGAGACAGGATCGAACCCTGCTTTCCGTATGTGTCGTTTAATATTTCCCGATTGGTTTCCGAGCCGTACACCTGTGCGCCCATTGAAGCATTTCTCACACCGGAGGCTATGCGCATTAATGTTGAGGGTGCTTCTTTCATTGTCTCTATATTCAGCGCCTTCCCCCCAGCGCCGCCTATAACCATCCACGGCGCAGTGTATGCATTTTCAAGTATCACATTCGCTCCGTCATTTACATATTGCAAGAACTTATTATCTATCCGCTCACGCTCCGCTTGGTCAATCATAGCTGACGCATTCGAGGCATAATGATTCGTAATATCATCTCCTAATCCCAACGCTTGGTTACCCAGTGTCATCAGACCCTCCGCTGTTTTCATAGGTCCGAGGAACAGTCTTGCGGCTTTAGCTAAGTAGGGATGCTCCTTTGCAAACGTATACGCGTTTTCTTTGGAAAACTGCCCTGTCATTACAGCATTATCAAGCTGATTATAGAATCGGTCAAGGTATTCGTCTGCGCCCTTGTAATCGCCCTTGCCGCGCAGATAGAAATATACCATTTTCCTGTCTTTATCAAGAAAGTTAGCAAGGTATTCCTTATACACAGTTCCGCCGCGCCTCAGCTGTATTTTTCTGCCGTCCTCTGTACCGTCGTCTATGTGGATCGTTACTTCGTCAATAAAATCTTCGGGACCGAGAGCACTCTTTGCTATTCCGGGATTATAGCCCGCCTTTTCAACCTTTGAAAACGTGACATCAGATACGTTATCCAGTAACAGTCCGCCGCGTTTGTAGCTGTCTATACCTTCCGCAATATATTTCTGAGCTTCTTCTGACAGTGTTCGGGAACGCTGTGGAACTATCCCGCCGTTCCTCACATATTTCCTCAGCTCTTGACCTTCAAGATAGTCCTTGTAAAAATCCTCCGGCTTTTTTTCTTTTTCATAGAGAAAATCAGTATTATTTGAGTATATAATGCTGTTACGCTTTTCGGCGGCGGCTTTCTTCTTTTTGGCAGCGGCCTCTCTTTCGGCTTTTCTCTTTTCGGCAATCTCTTTCAGCTTTTCAGGACTGGCACCAAATGTTTGCGGCTCTGACCTCATGAATGGATTGATACTTTCGGGGGTGAGTATTTTATCAGATGCTGTAAACGGATTTTCACGTTGAGTCATATTAGCTGTGATTTTTGGCACGATGGAAACACTTTTGTTTGATGTTTCAAATGGATTTTTGTGCTGTGCCGTATTGTCCGATATCTTTGGCGCGGTGATAGTTTTACTTGATTTTGCAAACGGGTTTCTACGGAGCATCGCATTATCTGTCATCTTCGGAGCGGCGGTAAATTTGCTTGATGCTGCAAATGGATTTTCACGGAGCATCACATTATCTGTGATTATCGGAGCGGCGGTAAATTTGCTTGATGTTGTAAACGGATTTTCACTTTTCACCACATTGCTCGCTATCTTCGGCACAGCAGATGCAGCAGTGCCCGCGACAGACTTTGCAGCAGTAGTAATTCCTTGTGATAACTTTTTAAGTGTATTCATTAATACCTACCTTTCTTTTTAATTGCATTTATTCTCATATTCTGATCTGTACTGATCATATCACATAATGGGTGCGAGTTATTAACAACTTATAAAAGAGAAAAAAGACCGGCTCCATATTGACAATTTTAGCTGAACATTGTATAATCAAACAAAAAAGAAAGGATGATGACACCAAAATGAAACACTATAAAAGATCCGACAGAAATATTCCCATGAAATTCTATAAATTTTACGTGTTTACTAGCTTGCCTTTATTTATGGCTCTCGCTATTGTCCATATACAAATCTTTATAATTATAAAGATCTATGACATCAATCGCGTGTCTTCGTTATTATTAATGGTTGAACTGTTAATTGCAATATGTGCTTATTTTGGCTTACACAAAGAGAAATATTGGGGATATATTATAAATGAAATATTGGTCATCGTCGAAGCGATTATTGGTTTTGCTTTGTCAGTTTTTGGTATTTACAGACTGTATTCAGGCTATACCGGAGGTGCTGAAATACTTGCTGTCGGCATAGCAATTATGATTCCGAATATATTGATGTTTATTTATTTTGAAAAGCGACGCCATCTCTTTAAAGACGTTCTGAATATGTTTGACGCTCCTATCTACACTTATGCTGCAGAGGCCTGTTATATAAGCACATTGCATTTAAACGGAACTACCTCTGAGCGAATCGGGGCTTTAAGTGAATTTAATTTTAACTACTCAAAATTCCTTGACAAAAATACCGGAACAATTTATTTTCGTGAAGAAGTAAGAAACGGTCAGACCGTAAATGTTGCCGTAACAAGAGAAAAATGGAAGGAAGCCGTCGCTCAGCAATCTGCGTTAAGGCGCAGCAACACAACCGATTAAAAAGAACTGACCGGGTAAACCGATCAGTTCTTCTTTTCTGTCTATGCGTTATTCACTGTAATATTCGTGATCCACACTCCTTTTTTTACGAGTATAAATCCTATGACGCATTTTATTATCTCAGCCGACTGACATATGAAATAAATAAGCACAATATTCCATACCGTAAGCCGCGCAAGACACATCGCAAGCGGAATGCTCACCGCCCACACAAATACACTGTCAAATAAAAATGTTACGATTGTCTTTCCGCCCGAGCGTATCGTAAAATACGATGCATTGGTAAATGCATATGCCGGCATGAATATTGCCGCGACAATTATAAATTTGACCGCCAGGGCGCGTATATCATCTGTAGTGTTGTATATCCTCGGAAACAGCGGTGAAAGCGCGATCATGACAGCTCCCGCCGCCGCGCTGCATATAACGGAAAAGAAAATCAGCTTTGCAGCGCTGTCCTTAGCCTTCTCCATTTTGCCTGCGCCGAGGAGCTGACCTATTATAATAGCGATAGCGCTTCCCATGGCTATAAATATAACATTAAACACATTTGACACGGTAGTTGATATATTCATTGCCGCAACTATGCCCAGACCTCTGATTGAATAGCACTGCATCATAACCGCCATTCCCATAGACCACAGCGCCTCGTTGATCATAAGCGGCGAGCCTTTTATAATGATCTGCTTAACAAGCGCAGCGGGAACCCTCAATGTTTTATAAGCTCCGCATATGAATTTATATTTCTCCCGCTTAATATGCGTCCAAATTATTATCAGTGCGCATTCGCAAAAGCGCGATATCACAGTCGCAATCGCGGCGCCCTCGACGCCCAGAGCCGGAGCGCCGAATTTTCCGAAGATAAGTATGTAGTTAAGCGCGGTATTTACCGCGACGGCGCATACGCCCGCGGCCATAGGTATAACAGTTTCGCCCGTTTCGCGGAGCGTGCTTGAATATATCTGTGAAACAGTGAACGGAACCATACCGATCACCATAAGCTTTATATATGTAAGTCCGTACCCTAGCGCTGCTGCCGTGTCTCCGGCGCTGCCGCCCTCATGCAGATAAATCGAGATCAATCCGGTACCGCATTTCAAAAACAATATAATTCCCGCCGTCATAATGATAAAACAGGAAATGATCTTAAACCGGAACGCGTTCCTTACCCCTTCATGATCGCCCTTGCCGTAATACTGCGCGCTGAAAATTCCCGCTCCGGAAATTATTCCGAAAATGAAAAGATTAAACACAAACACAAGCTGATTAACTATTGCAACACCTGTCATCTGCTCTGTACCGGTCTGCCCTATCATAATGTTATCCAGCATCCCGACAAGGTTTGTTATTCCGTTTTGTATAATAATAGGTATGGCAATACGCATTGTCATACCGTAAAATTTCTTATCGCCAATAAGCTTCATATTATTCACCATCGTTTATATTATGCTAATTATACGACTATATAAACATTTTGTCAAGTGGGTGCGATTCTCTTATTCTTCGGGTATATACCCGCTTATTAACATTCGATAATTAATGTAACTCCATAATACAATTGCACTTCCCGCACCTTTTCCTCCCAATAAAACCAAAACTATCAACATTGCTATAAAGGCAGCTATTCCGTATATAATAGTTATCTTTTTTGCTGTTGATGGTTTCACAGGTTTGCGCCGTATAACATACCGATAGATGATTATCGGCAGCGAGTAGATCACAATAGTTAACAGAAAACCAAACAATATACTATATATTATATCTTTTATTCCCCAATCAGACTGCGGTTCATCATAATGGACATTTTCATAATGGGCATTTGAAATTAGTCTTTCAAAATCCGCATAATAAGGACTGCTTTCTCGTCCGCTGAATTGAAATTGGTAGATATATCCATTTTCGATATGCACCAGATTTATTATACTTAATTGAAGTTCAATTCCTGTACTATCATCCACTCTTTGTATAACAAATTTATAATATTCTTTATTTCCATAAAACACTTTTTCAACATCTTCAGCTGTTATTCCAAGGATCTCAGCATAGTCTTTTTCAGTTAGCGTTTCGTTATTGCAATCCTGCCTTCTTAAGCCTTTCCTCTCGTCTTTAGGAATACTCTCAAACAAATCAGTACTTCCGTAAAAGATGCACACCTCATTTTTGTCATCGCAAACAAATATTGCATCGATAAATTTTTGATCGTCTGAAACAGCTTGCTGTGTATAATTTGCAGGAACAGTAAATGACAAATTTGTTTCATTGTCTACATATTCATATTCGTTAGCGTCTGATTTCAAATCAGATGATTGGATTCCGCCATTGAAACTTGCAGAATCAACAATATTTTTCATCAACGCTTCTGTCTCTTGTGTAATCAGGTTTGCATATGAATGAATCGTTATATTGATTGCTTGCTTGTTATATATTGTATAATACTGTAATCCATACGCCGTATTGCTTCCATTTGGTTGACTTATATATATTTTCGCAAATTTCATCGTACCATTATCATATGTTTCAGACCGTATATAAGTTATACCTACCGCTTCGTATTCTGACTTCATCTCTTCTATGAGGTCCAACAACGTATCGTCACTTAAATAATTAAGATCTATAAAATCATTATCTGTTTTAGTGATAACAATTTCATTATTAGTATTTTCATCAAAAGCATCAAGATAAATACTCCTTGCTGTCATAAAAGACACCATATCATCTTTTGTTCTTGCAAACACTTTCAAACTCGAATCATTCTCATTTATATCACGCGTAACAACCGCATAATTATCAGGTATTTTAATACTTAATCCAAGTTCATTAATTGTGTATGTATTCATTTCTGCCGCATGTACGGACATGTATGCTGACATGATAAACACAATCAAGATGTATAATACAATATATATTCTTTTTCTCATTTTGATACCTCCGTTCATACTGTCATTATACAATAATCTTTGATTTTATTATATCACTGTGAACAGATTTGTCAACAGAATTTTTCTGCTCTTTAATAAGTGTCAAGCGGACAGTGTCCCCCGTGTGGCAGTCGATTGAGAAGACAAAGGCGTCAGGGGGATCTTGATACCCCTGACGCCTCTGATGCCTATATCGATCACTGGAATAATGATACTAATGATGACTGCAATACCTCCAGGTATTCTGCTGCGGCAGCATTCAGTGCTTCAGCATCTGTAACTGATGAACCATATTGCATATTGTTATATACATATCTGTATGTATTATAAGCCGCGGATTCAGCTTGTTTCATCAATGAGGTTGATTGACTGCTTGATAACTGAGATAATAAATATACAAACGCATCATTATAATAAATTTCATTATATATTGTGTTCGTCACACTTGTTATTAGTCCAATGTTATCAGGTGTCTTTGTGATTTTTTGAAGCGCATTTTCTGAATATTTTGTTGCCATCCTCCCACGTGTGGCCATATCTGGTTCGTAACTATTACTTGCCGGCGATTGCGGAATCGTTTCAACCGTTCCGACAGTTGGCGGCATGGGCGGCTGCGGTACGGTGAACGGACTTTCTGTAGGGATTATGGCAGGAGGAATTACCGGATCTATGACGACGGGAACAAGCTCGTCATTTGAATAAGCAGTAAAAATATTTACGCTTCTGTTGCTTCCGTCCCATATAACAGCACAACCGCTCGCTTCTGAAATCGCCCGGACCGGAACAAGAGTATTACCGTCCACTATAATAGGCGCCATATCCAAAGCCTGGAATATGGGGGTGCAGTAGGAATCGTCATCTAAAAAGAGATATCTGTCCACCCCGGAAGCGCTCACAAGCGTCATTGCCGGTTCTCCGATCCACAACATCATTTCTTTATCAGTTATTCTGTTTACGGCGTCTATCATTTGGATTTCGCCAAACCACTCTACAGTATATCCCAATTTCTCAAATATCGCCCGCATTGGAACCATAGTATAGTCGTTTATGATCTGCGGCTGCACCTCAAACTGTATCTGTTCACCGTCAATAAAAACCTTAATATCATCATCGGCAGCCATAGCCGGAACAGACATTGTAGCCATAGCTGCGGTTAATAATGCAGAAATAAATATTTTTGCCTTCATTTGCTTGAATCCTCCTTTTGTTTTGTCATACAGATTTCTCTGTCTCCCCGCGGTTTTCGACCGCAGATATATTGTAACATATTTCCTTTGATTTTGCAATAGAAAGATAAACCAAAAAGGAACAACCTCGTATTGACAATTTCAGCTTAATATTATATAATCAAAATACCGTACTACATAGGCTTTATGCCTCATTAAGTTTATAAGCAAAATTAATATCATATATATAAAGAAAGGATTATAACAACAAAATGAAATACTATAATGATTATGATTATGTCCCGATGAATTTCCATAAATTTTACATACGGGTAAGATTGCCCTTAATGGTTGTTCTTAATATTGTAAATATAATAGTCAGAAAGAGCAATGGTATTGTACTGTCTTTACAACTGCTTGAGATCTTAACTGCAATATGTATTTGTGTAGGCTTAGGTCGAGAAGAGTATTGGGGGTATATGGTAAATAAAATATTTATTATTGTCGAAGCGGTTCTTGGTATTGTTGTTTTAGGTTTAGGGGCTTACGGAATGTATTTAGGGTATTCTGAATTTGCTGAAGACATCGGTACCGGTCTCGGGCTCATAGTACCACATATATTTATATTTATTTATTTTGAGAAAAGGCGTTATCTCTTTACAGGTGCGCCAAAACAGCGCAAAGATGTGCCTATCTATGCTGGGGATACTTGTTTGATACGTATATTGCATTTAAATGGAACTACTTCTGAACAGGTTGAAAATATAAGTAAATTTAATTTTAACTATTCAAAATTCATTGACGAAACCGGTACGATTTATTTTCGCGAAGAAGTAAGAAACGGTCAGACTGTAAACATTGCCACAACAAAAGAAAAGTGGATAGAAGCTGTCCTTCAAAACTTCGCGCCAAAGTACGATAAATAAGATCACACGGTATCGTCAGTCTTTCCCAATAGCGATGACACTGTGTTTACGTCCGAGTTGGACAATACTTTTAATACTTCGGGTGTCAAGGGTTGACACCCCCTATGTTTTGACAAGTTTATTTGAATATTGTATAATCAAACAAAACAGAAAGGATCATAACAACAAAATGAAGCATTGGTCATTGATGTATCGGTTATTGGTTTTGCTTTGTTTGTCATCGGTATTTACAGACTGTATTCAGGCTATACCAGAGGCGCTGAAATTCTTTTTGCCGGCATAGCATTTCTGATCCCGAATACATTAATGTCTATTTATTTTGAGAAACGCCGTCATCTCTTTAAAGACGTGCCGAACATATTCGAAGTTCCCATTTACACTTATACCGCAGAGTCCTGTTATATATGTACATTGCATTTAAATGGAACTACCTCTGAACGCATCGGACATGTAAGTGAATTTAACTTTAACTACTCAAAATTCCGAATCAAAGCGTAATCACACAACCGATTAAAAAGAACTGACCGGGTTTGAGACCCAATCAGTTCGTTTTAATTGTTTGGAGATAATTCAGTAACTCATCACGATCATTCTTTATCTGACCGTCAATAACCATGTCCAATAATTTACGCAATGCATCTCCGACCTCTTTACCTTGGACAAAGCCCATTGCCAACAAATCTTTTCCATTTACCGATAAATCCTTCATCTGGAAACACTCACGCTCACGCAGTATTTCATCCGTCAGACTCAATATATCGGGAATAACAAGTAACCGCTCATCATTATCGTTATTTTCTTTTTGTCCTCTTATATCGCTCACTTTAACATCTAACAGCCGCCTGAACTGCTGTTCCCCTATCCTGTTAAGCCAACGTCTGATTTGCTTCTTTACTGCCGCGAGCTGCACATCATGATAAAAGACAAGCTTTTTAACATCTCTACGCGTCTGATTATCAAATTTCAGCCAGCGCATGATTGTACTTGATAATTCTGCGCTCACTTTTCCGTGTCCGTAAAAATGCCCTGTTCCGCTCTCATCCTCCTGATAGCACTGAGGCTTACCGAAATCGTGGAAAAATACGGCAAGACGTGTTGTCAGTTCATCCGACGGACATTTTCCGACAGCGTGTAAGGTATGTTCCAGAACATCAAATTCATGATATGGACTATTCTGATTAAAGTCTGCCAAGTTACGCAGTTCGGGAATAAATATCTCAAACACATCACAAAACCTTCTCACTGATTCCGCAAAATGACCCGACACTGCTATTTTGCAAAACTCACTGTTAATGCGCTCTGCGGCCACATTTTCTAACAGATGTGACATTTTATGAATAGATTTTTCCGTCATATCAGGTTCTATCATAAAATTCAACTGTGCCGCAAAACGAATGGCTCTTAGTATTCTCAGCGCGTCCTCTGAGAATCTTTCATCAGGATTTCCGACGCATCTGATTATTCCGTGTCTAATATCCTCAATGCCGTCAAACGGGTCGATCAAGCCTGTTCTGTCGCTATACGCTATAGCGTTCATAGTAAAATCCCGGCGCTTTAAATCCTCAATCAGGCTTCTCGTGAATTCCACGTTATCAGGATGTCTGTTATCTGAATACTGCCCGTCAATACGGAATGTCGTCACCTCGTAATTATTTCCGTCTATAACAACGGTAACCGTTCCGTGCTTTAATCCTGTCGGAATAACGATACTCTTATCAAAAGCGCCCATAACCTCGTGAGGCAGAGCGGATGTGCAGATATCATAATCATGCGGTTCTGTGCCTAAAATGCTGTCTCTGACGCATCCGCCTACGATATATGCCTCATATCCGCGTTCTTCAAGCCTGCGTATAATATATTTCGCGGACGCAAGAAGGCGGTTTTCCTGCGTTTTTAAATAATCGCTCATTCCTCAATAATCTCCCAGCGCCCGCCCGGACTGCTGCCGTCCCCCGGCGCGGGATTGAATTTTGAATATAAATAGTCCTCCTCACTGTCATCAATTACACGATAAAAATCACCCTCATCTGTTGCTTCGTATATTTTCCCGTTAGTGAGACTGTCAACTCCAAAGCTTTCACCAATATATTTCAATTTCATATTCATCTCTCCTTCCTGTATTTCAATTTCATTTCATATTGTTTTTTATTGAATTCATACCAATGTACATCAAAAATGTACTTACTGCTTTCAATCTTACCTACTCTTTTACGCCATTCGCCGATATTACCACCATAATCTTCAACAAGACGTTTCGCAGCTCTTAATTCTGTATCACTGCCCTTACCGGCTATCGTTACCGCCGGATATATAACGGCTTTTTCAGGAATGAAATTCTTTTCTCCATTTGGCATTGTATAATCAAACCGACTTTGCATATACGGTTGGTTAGCATATTTGTATCGCCACTGCAACTCTTTGTAGGCCGCAATATTATTATACTTTAAGTCTTTCCAACTGTCAAGCGATTCAGGCATGTTTTCTTCGCCGAGAACTGCCTTATATCTTTGAAACTGCTCTTCATCGTCAATCTTGGCAAATGGATTACTGTCATCATCGGTTTTCACAATATTCCAAACTTCTTCCATCCTTGTGCGGTTTTCTTCTGTTTTTGATATTCTTGCTGCCTCGTCAAAGGGGTTTTGCCCCTCTCTTGCATTAGCCTCCCTTTCGGCCGGGATGAGGTCATCACGTTTCAGAGAATAACGTATATCGGGTTCTATCAGCCCGAATGTGCCGATGTTGG
>JAFLUC010000043.1 GCA_022509005.1 Oscillospiraceae bacterium
AGGCTTTTATCAATGTTCGGAACTGATATAGACACATTGACGAAACCATTGAATAGAAATAACTTTAACAGCGAAAATCTAAAAAGCCCCGAGGAAACTATAAATGGTTTTTTTGCCGCGTTTTCATACAGCGACTTTACCCATATGAAAAACTACTGCACCGAGAGCTGTATAAGCAACTACTTCCGTGACGGATATGTATTCGGTATGACAGTGGCTTCTCTTGCGGAAATAAGTATTGACCCTTTTGAATATGCAAAATCCTCAAATGATTTTAATGTTTTTGTAACCGTCTATATGACACCACACGAAAATTCAGTATTTGCTCCGAACGAAACATCAACATCATTTTATGTGATACTTGAAAAACAGACTGACGGCAGATATTTAATTGACGAATTTGCAACGGGACTTTAGTTTATAGGATATTCGTTCAACTTGATAATGTGATTTTTTATATTTTTGAACACATGTCAAGAGTCGTCTTGGGAATGTGTGGGATTAACTTTCTACCGTTCACTTTTATGTGGTTTTATTGTTATTATCAGACATTTTATGAACAGAATACGTGAAAATGTTAATATTTTCTTGACATATATAAATGTTATGTGATAAACTATAGTATGATAAAATATAATTAAAAATATTTTAGATAATGACAAGCCGCAAGAACGGAGGTAATGATTATGGAAAAAATTATAGGCGGTATAAAACGCGACTGCTATCCAATAACAGAAGCCGAACTGCTGCATTTGTACACAATGTCGTTCAGCCCAACGGCCGAGATTGTAAATCTTGGCACGGGAAGATATCTTCAGATGCCGATTAACAATTCTGTGCTTCGTGAGGCGCTCAATCGCGCAGTTTCGCGCTGTGAGACGATGCGGTTGAGATTCTGGAAGGAACCGGAAACAGACAAAATCTGGCAATACGTTATGCCTTATGAAAATCAACATTTCGAATATTATGACTTCTCTGAATTAAGCGAAGAAAAGGCTCACGCTATTCTTGACTGTTGGACATCTCAGCCATTTGATACTTTTGGAGGTCCTCTCTCACGCATAGTACTGGTTTCAATGCCGAATGGCTATAACGGCTACTATATGAATGTGCATCACGCAACGATGGATGCGGCTTCGATTATCACTTTCAATCGTGATGTTATGGATATATATTGCAGCCTCATGTATGACCTTCCCTATCCTAAGCCAATGACATCATATATCGAATCAGTTAAAAAGGATATGGCTTACATGGCAGGATGTAAGAAAAAGGATGCTGACGAGAAATACTGGCATGAACAATTCTCTCGTGATGAACCGATATATACTGACTTTACGGGTCCGGGAAGATTACAGACGCAGCGGTGTGAAAATAACAATCCAAACCAGCGCGCAGGACTTCTCCTATCCCGCGACGCGGCAGGAAGCACCGTAACATATGATCTTGATGTTGATTCTACTATGAAACTGGTACACTTCTGCGAGGAACACGGATTGCCCGTGAGTGTTCTCATTCTTCACGGTTTAAGAACTGTGCTTTCCAAATTCAACAACAATGAAAAGGATATATGCATAAAGGACTTCGTAGCAAGACGCTCAACTGTTTTGGCAAAAAAGTGCGGTGGTGTAAGAATGCACTGCATGACGTTAAGAACAATTGTAGAACCTACAAATACTGTGCTTGAAGCTCTTGACATAATTGATAAGGCGCAGAATGATCTGTTCAAACATTCTGAGTACGGTCCGATGACCTTCTACCGTACACAGCGTGAGTTTTATGGTGTTGAGAAAGGCGGCGGCTATGAAAGTGTAGGCTTCACATATCAGCCCGCGACGCTAAAGAGCATTGCACCATATTTAAAAGGCATACCGTATAAGAACTTCTGGTATTCGAGCGGTAAGCAGCCACAGGCGTTCTATCTCACGGCAATGCATCGCCCTAGTGACGGTGGTCTGACCTTCCACTTCGGTTATCAGAGTGATGTGGCAACTCCGCATGAGATTGAATTTTTATACTACTACCTTGGACGAGTGATATTCAGGAGTATTGAAAATCCAAATGCAACAATTGAGGAAATTATGGATATGGTTTAATGAACATATCCTCATGATTATAAAGACATATAGAGCAAGGAGGAATATATTATGCTTGAACAATTAAAAGAACTTATTTTAAATTACGTTGAGGTTGACGAAACCGAAATTGAACCTTCATCACGTTTTTCTGAGGATTTGGGATTCAATTCATACGACTTTATGTGTATGCTCGGCGAAGCGGAGGATGAACTTGATGTAGAGTTAGATGAAGCGGTAGCTGGTAAATGCAAAACCGTTGCGGAGCTTATCGAATATCTGGAGGAGCAAAAATGACAGTGCCGTTTGCAAGAGAAAATATAAAAACACTCCGTGATCTTGTATATACAGCATCGGAACGATTCAGCAATGATCCGTTTTTCAGGACGCGTGACAAGAAAAATTTTATTGATAAAAGCTTTTCACAGTTCAGACATGATGCAGACGCGCTCGGTGCATGGATGTCCGAAAAATTTAAAACGACCGTACATTCAGTAGTGTTCGGCCTTACGAGCTATGAGTTTCTCATATGCTGGTTCGGCGCGGCTGTAAGCGGAAATGTTTCCGTACCGCTGAACGCAGGAAACGAGGCGGTGGATCTGGCAGATGAAATAAACCGTTCTGACAGTGAAATAGTATTTCTTGACGAACGCCGCGAAATGTGTGTTGAGGAATTAAAAACGCTGTGTCCACAGGTGAAATATTTTATTCATATGCATTCTGACTATCCGGGTACAATAAACCTTATGGATATATTATCAGAGTACGGAGGAAAGGCACCTAAAAAAGATATAAATGCACAGGATATTGCAGCAATAATCTTCACCTCCGGCACAACCGGACAGAGCAAAGGAGTAATGTTAAGTCATGCGAATATGGTTGATAATGCAACATGTGAGCCTGATTTAGGTTACCGCGGCAAAAAGCGTATGACATTGCTGCCGATACATCATGTGTTCTGCTTTACATGCGACATCTTATGCGCGTTCTGGTACGGCAGAACAATATGCGTAAACGATTCGCTCATGCGTATACCGAAAAACCTGAAAGCATATCAGCCGCATGAAACAACGTTTGTACCTATGATAGCTTTATCAATTTTAAATGCAATGCGTCGTGAAGCGCAAAAAAATCCCGATAAGCTTGCGGTGGGACGCGCGATGTTTGGTGAGGATTTTGAGATTTTATATGCCGGCGGTGCGTATTTAAGTCCTGAAATCATAAACGGATACAAGGAATTCGGAATAGAAATCGCCCAGGGATACGGTATGACCGAATGCTCACCGCGTATAAGCACCGGTGTTAAAAACTGTCTATACCCCGATTCCGTTGGACGTATCGTTCCCGGCTGCGAGGTTAAAATTGTTGAAGGCGAAATCTGGGTAAAGAGTCCGTCTGTTATGATGGGATATTATAAAAATCCCGAAGAAACCGCAAAAACACTTACTGATGACGGCTGGCTGATGACGGGGGATTTGGGATATGTAAAGGATAATCATGTTTTTATTATCGGTCGTAAGAAAAATCTTATTATTTTATCAAATGGTGAGAACGTTTCCCCGGAAGAGTTAGAAAACAGATTCGCAGCTTTTGACCCGATAAATGAAATTGTTGTATACGACAAGGACGGTACAATAACAGCTCAGATATACCCGAATCCTGATTATGAATCAACAGATATTAAAGCTGAGATTCAATCAGAGGTCGACCGGATAAACGACACACTTCCCGCAGCGAAGCAGCTTCACAGAATAGTTTACCGTGACTCGGAATTTGAAAAAACAGCATCGAGAAAAATCAAAAGAAATCTTATTGAGAAGCTGTAATCGATGAAACGAATATTTATACATTTTTTTGCGAAAAATGTTGCGTATTGTCGTCTGCTGTGATATAATATATAAATATTGAAATCTGTCATCATAGGAGAGACAAACATGATTAAAAATCTACGCGGAAGCATTATGCTCCTTTTAGCTGCGATAATCTGGGGTACGGCATTCGTAGCGCAGAGCGAAGGTATGAATTACGTTGAACCTTTTACATATAACGGCATACGGACGCTCATAGGAGGATTTGTGCTTGTTCCGGTTATCGGGGTATTTAAAAAATTAAATATACGCCCCGGAGCGTCAAACGGTGAATCTGAGACCAATCTCAGAACGACTGTAATAGGCGGTATTGTTTGCGGATCTGTTTTGTTTGCGGCAAGCTCTTTTCAGCAGGTTGCTATCAGCATGACAACCGCCGGCAAGGCAGGCTTTATAACGGCACTGTATGTTATTATTGTTCCACTAATTGAACTTGTACTGTACCGGAGATCATCTAAAAAAATCTGGCTGTGTGTCTTTATTGCAATAACAGGATTTTATCTGTTGTGTATAAAGGAAGGCTTCAGCATATCAAAAGGTGATCTGCTCATGCTTGTATGCGCATTTTGCTTTGCAGGTCATATTATGGTAATTGACCGATTCCTTGGCAAAAACGCGGATGGTATGCTCATGGCATGTATCCAGTTCTTTGTATCAGGCACACTGGGAATAATCGCAATGCTCATGTTTGAAAATCCTCAGATTGACAGTATTATGGCAGCAAAGGGTACTATTCTGTACGCAGGAATTCTGTCAAGCGGAGTTGCCTATACATTACAGATTATCGGACAGCGTCATACTGCTCCGACAGTAGCTACACTGCTTATGAGCCTTGAATCGGTATTTGCCGCGCTTTCGGGCTGGCTTATACTTCACGAAATCATGACTCAAAAAGAGGGTATTGGATGTATTATGGTATTTGCAGCAGTTATACTTGCACAGGTAAAATTACCCGAGAAGAAAAAAATTAAATACGGAAAGGAAAAGAAATGAAAAAGTACGTTAGCAAAATCATTTTTGCGCTGATTGTGGTAGCATTTATAATATGCTGCTGTATTCAGGCACCAATCACAAACTCGATAGGCTCACTGTGGTCACTGTTGCCTCCGATCGTGGCAATCGGACTTGCGCTTATCACAAAAGAAGTTTACTCATCATTATTCATTGGTGTTATCACAGGCGGAATTCTTTATGCCATATCAACAGCTACTGGTTTTTCCGGGGTTTTCAATGCGGTCATTCAGGAAGGACTTATCGCAAATCTTTCTGATTCCTATAATGTCGGCATTCTTATTTTCCTTGTAGTGCTCGGAATTATAGTGGTTCTCATGAATAAGGCAGGCGGAAGCCGCGCTTATGGAGAGTGGGCATCAAAGCATATCAAAAATCGCGCAGGAGCGAGTATCTCAACTTTCTTCCTGGGGGTTTTGATTTTCGTTGATGACTATTTCAACTGTCTTACAGTTGGATCAGTAATGCGTCCGGTAACAGACAAGCATAAAATCTCGCGTTCAAAGCTTGCCTATCTCATAGATGCAACAGCAGCTCCTGTATGTATTATCGCTCCTATTTCATCATGGGCGGCAGCAGTAAGCGGAACAGTTGACGGAGTTAACAACGGAATTCAGCTTTTTATAAGCACCATACCTTATAATCTTTATGCATTGCTTACTCTTATCATGGTAATGTACATCTCACTTAGCGACATTGACTTTGGTCCGATGAAGCTGCATGAGGACAACGCGAAAAAAGGCGATCTTTTTACAACGAAAAAACATGTTTATGCTGATGACGACCAGCCTGTCACATCACGAGGCAAAGTAATCGATCTAATTCTGCCTGTTGTTGTATTAATTGTTTTGTGTGTTATCGGTATGATATATACAGGCGGTTTCTTTGCAGGCAAAAGCTTTATTGATGCGTTTGCAGACTGTGATGCCTCATATGGACTTTCACTCGGTTCTATGGGTGCACTCATTCTGATTATTGCATACTTTATGTGCCGTCGTGTTCTCTCGTTCACTGAGTGTATGAATTCAATTGCTGCAGGCTTCAAGCAGATGGTTCCTGCAATACTTATTCTCACATTCGCATGGACACTTAAAACAATGACAAACCTTCTTGATGCAGGTCCGTATGTTTCCGGAATCGTTCAGGGCGCGACAGCAGTGCAAATCCTGCTCCCGCTTATTCTCTTTGTTGTAGCGATAGGGCTTGCTTTTGCAACAGGCACATCATGGGGTACCTTCGGCATTCTTATTCCGATTGTAACGGGTGTATTCTCAACTGAGCTTGCAGATGTTGCCCAAACTGGTCAGATCCCGACTATGGTAATTATATGTATCTCGGCATGTCTTGCGGGAGCGGTATGCGGTGATCACTGCTCGCCTATTTCCGATACCACAATTATGGCATCTACAGGCGCTCAGTGCGATCATGTAAACCACGTTTCAACTCAGCTTCCATACGCTATGACAGTTGCCGGCGTATGCGCAGTCGGATATCTTATTTCGGGCTTTGTGCAGAATGTATTTGTTGTGCTTGGTGTGTCGATTGTTCTCTTGCTTTTAGTCCTGTTTGCAATTAAGCGTATAAACAAAGGTAAGGCACAGGTTAAATATAAATCATGATAAGAAAGATTATAAAAATAGATGAGAATATGTGCAATGGCTGCGGCATATGTGCATCGGCATGTCATGAAGGCGCAATCGATATTGTAGACGGTAAAGCAAAGCTGATGCGTGAGGATTATTGTGATGGTCTTGGCGACTGTCTCTCAGAGTGCCCTATGGATGCTATTTCATTTGAGGAACGCGAAGCAGAGGCGTATAATGAGGAAGCGGTCATGCTGGCAAAGCAGGCAAAAAAAGCGCATGAGATGCCTCATATGGGCTGTCCCGGCGCACGTTCAAAGGTAATTAAACATGATGAGTTTTCACTTGACACAGCTCCTACAACTGCAGCAAGCCGGCTTTCGCAATGGCCGGTACAAATAAAGCTTGTTCCGATAAGAGCTCCATATTTTAACGGTGCAAATCTTCTTATTGCAGCTGATTGTACAGCATATGCTTATGGCGATTTTCACAATAAATTTATACGTGATCATATAACATTAATCGGCTGCCCCAAGCTTGATGAAGGTGACTATGCCGCAAAGCTTACAGAGATAATATCATCTAACGATATAAAGAGTATAACCGTAACAAGAATGGAGGTTCCTTGCTGCGGAGGTCTTGAAAATGCCGTAAAACGCGCGTTACAAGATAGCGGAAAGTCTATTCCTCTACAAGTTGTAATCGTCACAACTGACGGACATCTCGTATAAAACTAAAATGGTGTTTAAAACTCATTCGATTTTTAAACACCATTTTTTGTTAAATTCTTTGTTTCACAAGCTCAATCGCCTCTTTACCTGTCATATGCTCAATCTCAATCTTTACCATACACAAGGCAGCATATTCTTTGTTAATAAAGAAATCACGGTTCTCCTTGTTGTCATCAGGATGATACTTAATTGCAAGCTTTTCGATTTCATCCCGAATTTCATCATCTTGATTTATAACACTTGCCCGTCCGAATATAATTACACTCCGAAAATATGTAGTATACTCTTCCGGAACCACATGGTCCTGATCTATCACACAAAAAGATACTTTATCATTATTGTTGATAGCATCAAGCTTATGTCCGCTTTTCGCACAGTGGAAATACAGTACTCCCCCATCATAAACATAGCTTAGCGGCACAGCGTAAGGATAGCCATCATCCCCGGAAACAGCAAGAGTACCTGCGGTATTTCTCTTTAAAATTCCAACACATTCCGCTTCCGTAAGCGCCTGCCTTTTTCTTCTCATTTCTCTGAACATCATTCATTCCTCCTGACTAATTAAGATAATTCCATTCACACTCACATCTTTGCCGCCTTATGGTTAATAATTCAAATTGCTTGTTAAATCATTTAGTTTAGGTTCTCCGATATAGTTCAGTTCATATTTTTTAACCAATTTTTCTGCTGAGATAAGTGATGCTCCATCAAAAGCGCTTAAAGGATCATGCGCATCAAATCCAAATGTAACAGGTGATTTCTCCTCGCCGGCAATTGCCCAAAAGGCTTCATTCGGATAACGTCTTTTATCTCGTATTCCCAAAAAATTTATTTCAAGAGGGATATTATACATTCTCGACGCAACACACACTTTTCGCATTTCATCCCGATAAATTGTCATATCGCCTGTAAAATTAAGAAGGTCAGGATGTGCGACATAGGTAAAACTCCCGCTTTTGATTCCGGCTACAAGGCATGACACATATTCTTTTAATCTGTCGGCAGAATCAGTTTCCGCATATGTGTAAAGAACATCAGGATGTTCTTCTTTCAGAAAATGCTGACCTAAAATTAAATACTCCGCACCATACTCGATTGCGCTTTTCAGCATATCGCTGTAATTGGCTGGATAATACTCCATCTCGAAACCAATCTTAATATCAATTTTATCTTTATATTTTTCTCTCAAAAGAGACAATGTTGAAACATACTCCTTAGCATCACTAACCGGTACCCGATAAGCAGATTCATATCCATCGGAACATATATATGGCATATGATCTGAAAATCCCATACGTTTTACACCGCATGCGATTGCTCTTTCTATATATTCTTCCTCACTGCCGCTGGCATGACCGCATCTGTATGTATGAGTATGAAAGTTATAATCCATTATAATCATTCCCTTCCTTATCCGTCAGAAATTTACCGTTTCCGGCTCTTTTGTAAATGACTGAATGTTACTGTATTTAAGAGCCGGACCAACTGGTAGGTCGGTCCGGCTCTTCGTAATGTGAATACATTTGTAAATGGGATTGCCATTAAGACAGTCCTATTAAGCTTATCTTATGAAGTTAGTGAATTTTTTTTGCTCAGCCACCGGCTGTTCAACTCCCGCATTTTTACCGGCCTCAATACTTTTAAGAATCCATGCCATGTTTCTGCCGATTGTCTGCATGATCTGTATGCCTTCTTCGTCATTCAAAACTTCTTCCGGTGTGTTTCCATGAACCATATTCCAATAGCGTGATGAAATGAGCGGCATCTGATTATAAAGGAAATATTTATTAAGAACATCAAGCGTTGCTGTTGTTCCACCGCGGCGTGCTGAGGTTATTGCAGCTGCCGGTTTGAATCTTAAATCTGCCTCGGCAGCACCAAAGAGTCGGTCTAAGAATGAAATAACCTCTCCTGATGGTGACGCGTAATAAACCGGTGATCCTACTATAAATCCATCCGCCGTTTTAATCGCTTCCGCAACTTCCGCAACAGCTGTGTTGATCTCACCGTTCATCACTTTTTTTCCTATGAAAAATAATTCAGTTTCTATATCGTATTTATTGAGAACCTTTGCTATTTCACCAAGTGCTGTATTTGTACACCCGTTTTCTCTTCTGCTTCCATTTACCAATACTACCTTCATAATATCAAATCTCCTTTGAATTATTCTGTAAAATCAATACGTCTGATGCTATTTATACTTCCATTAAGCGGAATATATGCATTTGCAGTTCCCTGCATCTTTACATTTTTATCCAAGAATCTTGTATCTACAAGAAATTCTACTATATTATTATGTGCACCGTATTGGTTTGTAATATTTGTATGTATGTTTGCTTTACAATCGCCAAGCACTGCATAAAACACATTACCTGTCGATGTTGTTATCTCGTATTTTGTACCTATTTCAGTTCCATAAAAGCTTCCAAGAGCGACCACGTAATAGTCATCACCTATTCCAAGATCTGTCTCCCCTTTTGCTCTAAGGAATCCGTTTTCGTCCGTCCATGCCCATTGTGATATGAACTTATACTGAGGGCTTTTAGTGTTTGTAATTGTTCTGTAGTCCATATACGCCTTAAATGAGCTATTTATATTCGGAACGTTTAAATCCGTGTATTTAGCCTCCAGAGCGCTCGCATGACCACACAGAAACAGCATTGTCATTAGTATCGGTATTACTGCTTTTTTAAATTTGTTTAAAACTTTCATCGTCTCCTGTCCTTTATATTTATTAAATCCATAAAGATTTAACAAATATTATAACACAAAGATTACGAATTGTAAACAGTTTTGTATGAAATTTATTACTTTTTAACCAAAATTTTGTAATTTTTGTAACATTTTTTTTGTTATCTAACCAAAAAAAATCCCTGAATTTACAGGGATCTTTGATTTATTTCATATAATTATATATAGCATTTTTAAGTGATTTTACAGTGATATCATCAACGTTCAGATCAAAACCACAGTATAGCAACTCCGCTGCACCAACCTTAATTTCAAACAATGGCGAGCATATTGTGTTATCAACAAAGTTCGGGACAATTTCAACGAGCGGTTTTGCGCCGTCAGGAAGCTGCATATTCACTGAATGCTCCATAAGTGTTTTCCATTGATAATCCTGATACTTCTCGGTTGGAAATACTTTAAATATCGGATGATTTATATCAATTATTGAGCCAAGAGGTTTGGGGGTCGGGAAGTGCACCGGAGACCAGAATACAGGAATAAAACTACCTTCTTTGGCGTCCTTGAACAATTCAGCTCCTACAACAGCCTTTCCGCCGTTTGCAACTATCTTATCAAGCTCAGCCTGTGTTCTTATAATTCTCAGAGCGGGCGTTTCCGTTTCAGCAAAGACAAACACCCTCCATATATTCTTATGTCCTTCAACGGTTATTTCTATCTTTAGCATTGAAGATTTATTGATTTCTCCTAAAGGTATACTAAGTTTATTCTCTCTCTGATGATTGTGCCAGAAAAGCTCGCTTCCGTTATATATTTTTATTTCAAAAACCGGATCCAGTATCACATTTTTTCCAAAATTATACAAATCAAGCTCTGCTTCAAGATTTTCTGTATTTTTAAATATACGCTTCGCCTTAAACAGCGGCACAACGCTGTTACAGAAACCCCGCCATTCTTCAGGCGTTATAATTCCTTTGCTGTTATGGAAAACATCAAGTATTCCCACCGTTGCCGTGCTCTGACCGGTATAGTCTGTTAATGAAAGAAGCTCTATCCCGCCAAAATCTTTTGTTCTGAATGCCGCTTCAAGATCTTCCTTATACAGCTTAATCTGCATATCTCCGGAGGCCTTGATATAGTCTGCAAGGCGGTCATATACTTTGTGTTTCTTCATGTCTTTTCTGATTGCATCAAAATTTACCGGGAGCATATTTCCTGTGTATTTTTCGCATATGTCAACATCCGGGTAAGTACAATACTGTCCTACTTCAAACGAAATTATAGGCACGTCAAATTCTTCTACAGATTCTCTGTAATCAAGATATGTGTCCTTTGCAGCCTCGTCGTGCATATTCTGTATTCTTATATGCTTCAGATTGGCGTCATATGCACAGAAATAATCTTCGCACGGTAATACCTCATGGTCAAAGTTTGTTGTAATTGTATATACACGACGCGGATCGTATGCTTTGGTGGTAATTATAATCCGCTCCAGTAAATCGAACGCGCCGAGGTTTTCATTACCGTTCGAGAACATGATAAATGACGGATGATTGCCATATGTATCGGAAATCGTAATTGCTTCTTTCGGGTAATAATCATAATGAGCAGGATCATCCCCTACCTCTATCGCACACACATCTCTGTTGAGCCACAGAGGCATTTCTATCGAAAGATAAATACCAACTTCGTCGGCAGCTTCAAAAGCCGCCTCCGGTGGACACCACGCGTGAAAACGCACATGGTTGAGCCCATATTCCTTTATGATACTAAACTTTCTTAGCCACGATTTTTTATCTGTATCAGGATAACCGGTAAGAGGAAACTGAGCACAGTCAATCGTGCCTCTGAGCGCAAGCTGCCTGTCGTTTAAAATTAATTTTTTACCCTCACGCTTAATTACCCTCATTCCGAACCGCACTGTTTTTATATCAGTAACACCGCTGCACTCATATTTAACTGTTACTGTATAGAGCGATGGATTAAACTCGTTCCACTTTTTCGGATTCTCAATATCGTATCTGAAATAATTCGGCTGACGTGACACCCAAAGAGTTTTATTAAATTTCTTTTCTCCAAGCTCATTTCCAGTAGGATCGGTTACATTAATGGTAACAATAGCCTGAGTCTGATCCATAGGCGAGTAGTTTTCGCTTACGCATATTGCGCGGATATTTATTCCCTTTTCATCGGGATAGACCTGGATATTTTCAAGATGCGGCTTTTCCTCGCATTGAAGCTCCATTCTTCCTATGATACCGTTCCAATAACCCTGTGTATCAATTGAATAGCCGCTTGCCATTATATCCATATTCACGAGATTACGGTTATCAATGCAGATAGTTATAGTATGTGTTCCTGGTGTAATTCTGTCTGTAAGGTTATACACGTGCGGCGCGCTCAATTCAATAATCTGATTATCTATCTTTATGCCGTCTATCCACAGTTCAGAGGCAATGTTGACACGCTCTAAGAAAAGGCGTATCACCTTCCCCTCCCAGTCCTTCGGTATTTCAATTTTACGACGAACATAAAGCCTGCCAATATACTCATATTTCTCTCTCGGTGCTCTTACAGCCTCTTTAGTAAGCTCATCATAGTATTCCTGCCTTTTGCCGAGACCATTCTCACATGCCGAACCGGGCAGCTTATAGCCGCTGCGCCACTCGTCAGCAAAAACACCGGATGGTGACGGTTCATTTTCATAAACGCTCTGAGGATGTATGTTATACAACCATTCACCTGATAAATCTATAGTTTTCATATTATACTTCCTTATAAAAATCATTTTTTATTTCTGACATAACAAGATACGCATCCTTGCCGTAAATAAGCTTTGCCGGAATACGCCACGGCGCGCCATACCAGAAATTATCGGCAACAAGTATATTGTCAATATAAATCTGTGCGCAGTCGTATTCAAACGGGATTTCCACAAATCCGTCAGGCGTAGTTGCCTTAAGCTTTTTCCAGATAAGCTCACGCTTTGCGCCTATTTCAAGCTCATACGGCTGAGACGGCTTATATGGCTCGTCTGTGTCTTCAAATATTAACAAAGCAGTCTCTTTGATATTTTTCGTTGTATTTGCTATGAATTGTTCTCCGTTCCAGTGATAATATACACACTCTCCGGATGCTGCTGGCTTTATTGTACCGTCATAATATATATCAGAGCCATCTGAGATATATAGTGTGCCGTTAAGCTTTCTCGCATAACGTGCTTCGTTCCATGTGAGGGTTATTATCTTTATTCCGTTATGATAAAGTTCGTTCTCTTTGCCGGGTTTAGCTGTAAATTCGGTTCCGTCCGTAAATCTGAATTTCGGCTCTATGCCGTCAATTGCAGTAAAGAAATATGCATTATCAACCTTGCATAAAAGCTGAGCTGTCGCATATTCCAATATATTCCCTGCCATATCAAGATTGAACGGCATTATAAAGCTTATATCGCCATTTACATCAATTGCAGGGAAAACAACGCTTCCTGTGTTTATAACTGCGTTACGGACATCTGCAAGCTTCGCAAGGCGCTGATAGTGGTTAACAAATACGAATCCGCTTTTCCCGTCTGTGCGCATCGCATAACGAAGGTCTGTAAGATTTTTTTCGTCAACATTCTTTTCAGAAAGAACTGCTTCCATAGGCGCCAAAACATCGCCGAAATCGTTTACAAACATATGCAGCATATTCGTAAGCCTGTATTGCTCTCGTATTTCACCAAACTCTGAAATAGGAGCCTGGAAATCATAGGATATCGCGGTATAGTCATTAGGATAACCGGTCGCTCTTGTTTCGTTAAGAGTAGAAAGCTTACCGATTTTATTTGTACCGCCCTTATACATATAATAACCGATAAGATTATTGCCGTCACCAAGTTTGCACAAGGATAATGAATATATGTCCTGCCCTGTTATATACGGTCTGCGATGATGCGTTACCTGCATTCCGCCGCCTAACTCGCATGTAACAAACGGATATCTCTCAAGCGGAAGTCGCCAGCCGTCTTCGTCACCCGATTTTATCAGGTCAACACCAATTGCGCAGTCGTTGCGTTCCGTATTAAACGCATAGTGTACTGACAGCGGAAGTTGGTCAAGTGATTCATCCCACGGAGCATCAGGATATGCACCGAATACCGGCAGAACATCATCTACCGGAAGCTTTGCGCCGTAAACACTGTTCCAGCCTGTGGCTGTCCATAAAGGCGCTTCAAAACCAATATCCTGAGCAAGCTTTTTAAGTGCTGCAATATGTTCAGCATCATCCACAAGCTCGTTTTCTATCTGAATACCGATTATATTTCCGCCATCCTTATAGAAAAGCCCCTTGACCTCATTATATATATGTTCATACCAACGACGTACAAGCTCCATATATTCCGGAGTATTTTTACGTATTTCAAACGGTTTATTCAAAAGCCAGTCCGGGAATCCGCCATTGCGGCATTCGCCGTGAGCCCAAGGTCCGATTCTTATTACAGCATCAAGCCCCGCACGCTGTGCCTCTAAAACAAACTGCCTTATGTCAAGATCACCGCTGAAATTAAACTGTCCCTCAATTTCCTCGTGATATATCCAGAAAATATATGTAGCGACAACTGTAATTCCGCCCGCTTTCATTTTACAAAGTTCCTTGTACCAATTGTCACGGTTATCGCGCGCAAAGTGATATTCGCCCATAACTCCAAGCCATGGCTTTCCGCCGCGCTCAAGATATAGACTGTTTATATCGATTCTCTCTCCTGCAGGATTTGCTCCGCCGATGTTGAGGTGATTTCTTAATATCTCTGATTTCATGTATGGTTTGAATTTATATTCCATATGTTATACCTCCACATATTTATTGTATCACATATTTTTTATGAGATCAAGTAATCCTGCATGGCATCTGTTTTCCGCAAGTCCTTTTTCAGCATAAGCCTTTGCATTTTCCTTATCGCCTTTGCCGAGATAGCCCAGAGCTGCCATGAAGCAGCAGTGGACGCGGTTTGACTTATTCAGATCTCCCTCGAATATCAGAAAATCCGGTAGTGATACCGCAAAGTATTCAATTCTTACATCATCGTTCATATGCTCATTGGCATATTCAATGAACTTATCAAAGCGATTCTGAGCCTCTTCCTTATCACCTAATGCCTCAATTGCCTTTGCTGCATAATATGTCATCTCCGGCGGCTGATCGTTATAGTACATGGCTGAAGTCAGTAGGAACTCGCCTCTTGCCGCCATCTTATAAGCATATTCCTTCTTTATAGGATCTGTATAAAGATTTCCGAGCATATAGTAAATGTCATTATCAAGATTTCCTACCAGCTTGCCCTCTCCGAGATTATTCGGATATGTAAGCGCGCTTTCAAGATACTCTATCGCCTTATCAGGCTCTATAGCAGCCTTGTTAATGAGAGACTTGCGGTACTGCGCCGGAATCTTGCCTTCGCCTCCTTCCCATGCATGGAAGATGTGATTCATAGTACGGTTATACGCATTATCATATTCACCATTAAGATTTAATAGAGAGATGTATTCGGTGTAGAGATCATCACGTTTTTCAAGCAGCTCTCTATGCGCATTCATATTGTCAAGACGCTCCTTAAGTGAGAAATTCATCGTTCTGTACAACTGGTCAAGCTCGAAGAATATTCTTGCATCAGTTGTGTCCATTTCAAATGCCTTTTCAAGTGAAGCTTTAGCTTTATCAGCATCATGCAGCTTGTTATAGTATGCAAGTGCAAGATTTCTGTGAACTGTAGGAAGTGAGATCTCATCTCTGCAGCCTTCCCAAAGCGCAACAGAGGTTTGCCATACACCTTTATCGTAGTACAGACATCCAAGATAGTATGCTGCGTATTGTCCGCCATTGTCAACCGCAGCAGAGAGTACGTTTATATCCTCAATTCTGTTCGGGAAGCAATAGAGTGAATTTGACTTTTCTGCCTTCATAAGCTCTGCCTCATCACCGGTGCAGTAATAACGATAATAATGTACCATAGGCTCATCATCATTCGGCGCAAGCTCAAGCAACTTATCAGCTTCATCATAGAGATATGCTGCCATATATGTAAGAGCAAGCTCAATATAATTGTGGTTGTCACCGCGCATAACAGACTTTAATTCATCCAGTCCATCACCTGTTAAGAGATATAATTCATAAAGACTGCCGTGATCAAGCGCGTCAAGCTTTCTTGTTTCATGAGCAAATGCTATTGCCTCGGGCTCACTGCCTGTGAGTCTTAAAAGTGCAGTCTTTAATGTTCTCGCTTTCATATTGTGCGCGCCTTTAGCAAGTGATTTTTCGATAAAATCCATAGCTGATTCAAAGTCACCATTTAGTAACGCGATACATGCCAGCTTATAAAAGCCTTTATCCTGCTGATTTCCGTCCCATGTAGCCTTATAGAACGCGTCAAATGCCAGATCAACATAGTCGAGTTTTTCAAGAGCAAGACCAAGATTATAATATGGCTCACAGTCGTAAGGGTTCGGATTCTTCCATGTTGATGACTTGATCGCTGATTTGAAATACTTAACGCTTTCTTCAAAACGTCCTTTGTTATAGAGATACTTACCATATCCATTGTTAAGACGGATATCTGACGGATCACGCTTTAAGCCTTCGAGATAGTACGGTTCCGGTGAATATGTAGCATGACGGTACTGTTCAAGATGAGTAGCCGCAAGGAACAGCTTCTCTGTCGTTTCAAGCTTTTCAGGCTCCGGTATCTCCTCTGCCGGTGACGGCACAGGCTCGCTGCTTTTAACATCTGCAGCTGTTAGTATTTCCTCATCATTCTGTAGAAGCGCAAGACGGAGATCTGAGATATTCACACCATCAGCATCAATTGTTTTTTCAAATACATCTGACGGGTTCATGCTTATATCTTCACTGTAAATCTCCTCTCCTTTGTTTTCAAGAACAAGCTTTGTGTTTTTAAGTTCACCCGGAGCATAAACAGTGATCTTAACCTTTCCGTCTTCAATCTCAAAGTTTATCGCCGCAGCTGTTGAAGCGTTCTTTATAGCTCCAACCTTCTTATATGGCATGAAATACTGCACAAATGTCTTTTCCTCATATGGCTTTAAGAAGGTGAAATCAGGCTGATTATCTGTAAACACACCTGTCATAAGCTCAATATACGGACCATTTTCATCTGTAAGGTTTCTGTCCCATGCGCGGCCGAAATCGCCGTTACCCCATGTCCATTGCTTCTTTCCCGGTGATACGTGATGATCTGAAACGTGGAGAAGTCCGGCCTCCTTTTGGTAATCATAGTTACCGATAAAGTTAAAATCTGAATGATATGCCATATATGATGTGGGAACAGGGATATTTTTATATCGTGAAATATCTGTACCGGGCGCATAATCAACCTTATAATATACACCATCAGCAATCGGGAACTTTGAAACTCCTCTCTTACCATGGTCCATTACAGCATTAACATCCGGCGGAAAGATCGATTGTGTATAGTCGTTTACCGCAACAGCCGGATTTGCCCACCATAAGAACGTCTGCGGACGGTCTGTAGGGTTATATACCTGACCTTTAATTTCAAGGTATGCCTTATCGGGATAAACGGTAAATGAAGCCATGCCCTTCTGATGGAACATCTTTTCTGTTTCACCTACTGATACCGTTACCGAACCATCCTCGTTCTCTGTCACATTATAATCAACGGCATCAAAGGTTGACGGTCTGTGATGCTGCGGCCAGTTGAATTCTATACCGCCTGAAATCCACGGACCCGCAAGACCTACTAGCGCCGGTTTTATAACCTCGTTGTAATACACGGCATCGTATCCGTTTGTCTTATCGTAAAGTCTCTGAATCCTACCGCCTATTTCCGGTAAAATCATTACCTCAATATAATCATTTTCAAGCAAAATTGCCGTGTATTCCTTATCTTTTTTTTCGTTTGCAACGCTCTCGCATACAGGATGCGGATAAACACGTCCTGACGAGCCTTGATATACTCTCTTTTCGAGAAACATCGGGTTCTTGTCATATGCTCCAATCTCATATGTAGGAATAACTATTTTTGTTTGCTTCAAGGTTACCTTGTTCATGCCGGTTTGCTCCTTTTTAATTTAATTTATGGGTATAGTATATACTGTAAAGTCAAAAAAAGCAACGGTCATTGTTGCTCTAAAATATGAAATTATTGCTTTTAATTTATTATAAAATTGATTATTGACCTATCAGTCAAAATGCGCTATAATATATGTAAATTGAAGGGGTGATGCAAATGAAAGAGAATTATCAGATTATACTAAATAAAACACTTGAAAATATAATAAGAGACGGATTGAAGCCACAGCTTTTACTGCATGCATGCTGTGCGCCGTGTTCAAGCTATGTGCTTGAATATCTCAGCGAATATTTTGAAATAACAGTATTTTTCTATAATCCAAACATAACTGAGCGTGAAGAATACGACAAACGCGCTGAAGAAATAAAGCGCCTTATTTCAGAGCTGCCGCATAAAAACCAAATTCATCTGCTTTACGGTAAATATGATCCCGAAAGCTTTTTTGAAATATCTAAAGGACTCGAAAACCTTCCCGAAGGCGGAGAACGCTGCTTTGGATGCTATAGGCTGCGGCTTAATGAAGCAGCTATTGCTGCAAAGGCCGGCGGATTTGACTACTTTACAACAACGCTTTCCATAAGTCCGCATAAAAATGCAGGGAAACTTAATGAGATTGGAAAAGAGCTGTCAGAAAAATATGATATTCCCTATCTCTTTTCCGATTTTAAAAAGAAAAACGGCTACAAACGCTCCTGTGAGCTTTCAGCCGTTTATGGGTTATACAGACAAAGCTACTGTGGCTGCATCTTCTCAAAAGCTGCAGCAGCTGCTGACGGACGGTTGCTCACTTAATAGCATCAAAGAACATACCGAGAGAATCGCGCCATACGTCAAAGGTATGCTCACCTCCGCCATTCTGACTCCTCATCATTGTATCGCAGAATTCGTCTCCAAGGTCTGCAAGTTCTCCTAATGGTATATTGTAACCGTATTTTTTTGCAACATCACAAAAGTTCTTATAGTAATCGCTCGTTTCTCGAGTTGCTATAAGCTCTTGACGGAGTTTTTCAT
This sequence comes from Oscillospiraceae bacterium, assembly GCA_022509005.1. Classification (GTDB taxonomy): domain Bacteria; phylum Bacillota; class Clostridia; order UBA1381; family UBA1381; genus Ornithomonoglobus. The sequence goes on from JAFLUC010000043.1 coordinate 19,057, forward strand.
CCTCCTTTGCGGCGCTTTGAAGTCTTGCAAGCTCTGTTTCTATTGACATGATAATCAATCCCTCCCTTATTTACTCATATATTAAATATACCATAATTCTCATGATATTTCAATATAAAACAGAAAAAAATGCACTAAGGTATTGACATTTTAGTTAGCATATGCTAATATTAGTATGTATTAAGTTGCGAAAGGAGATTTTACATGGGTAACATCGTTGTTATCGCTGCATTGATTATAATTGTCGGCGGGATCATTTATAAATTGATTAAGAATAAAAAATCCGGAAAAAGCTGCTGTTCCGGAGACTGCTCAGGCTGCGGACACAGCTGCGGAAAATAATACATCCTGATATGAAAAAATACTTCTTTTTGAAGAAGTATTTTTTCATATTAATCATGACTTATTCACAATGCAAGACGAGCTTATTAAGTTCGATGCTCTTTTTTACATCTATTACGTGCTGATTAGAACTTCCGCGCCAACGGAGTGTGTTGTCCTGCAGCTTCTTTATAAATCTGCCGTCAACAAGCACATCTATGTATTCCATTATCGGAAGATTCTTTACATCATTCCATTCATATCCTGTATATACCCATATGGTCTTGTTCGGAAATTTCTCACGTATCTCAGCCGCAAGCGCTGTCATTTCTTCGCGTCTGCACTTAAGCAGCGGATCACCGCCGGATAGTGTCACTCCGTCTATATACGGACGGCTTAAAATACTAAAAAGCTCAGTTTTGGCCGCTTCATCAAATTTCAATCCGCCATTTATATCCCATGTTATCGGATTCTGACATTCAGGACAATGATGCTCACAGCCTGCCATCCACAGCACAGCTCGCAGTCCATCACCATTTAGCATGTCATCCTTTGTTATGTTATGATACCTAATCATTACATGCTTTTCCTTTCAGCTATTTCAGCCATCTTAGCTGCATTAAGACGTGTATCTCCTTTAACACGCGAATATGAGAGATAGCCGTTCATACGGTCAATCTTTGTAAGGTTTCTTGATCCGCATACAGGACATACGTCCATTTCAAGCTCCTCGTGACCACAGTCATCGCAATATGCGAGAGAAAGATTAACGCCCTCATACAATCCCATATTCATCGCGCGGCGTACAAGAGTCCTCACAGCAGCCTTATTGTATGAAATAGGATACTTTACATACTGGATCTTTCCGCCGTTTGAATAATTCCAGAAGCGAGTCTCACAGTCCTGTTTCTCAATTGGAGTTATATCCTCTGATACATGGCAGTGGAAGCTGTTTGATACATATTCTCTGTCAGATACATTCTCTATAACTCCGTATTTTGAACGGAACTGTGTTATCTGCAAGCCGCAGAGCGATTCCGCAGGAGTACCGTATATAGCATAAAGATGTCCGTCCTCATGCTTAAACTGAGTTATTTTATCGTTTATGTATTTTAAGACATCAAGCGCAAAATTACCATCCTCATAGAGTGATTTTTTATTATACAGCTGCTGCAGCTCGTTAAACGCTGTTATACCAAATGAAGCTGTAGCTGATTTTAAAAGTGGTTTTATCTTATCATGTATTCCTAGATTGCCGCCATAGAATCCGCCTTCGCAGTATGCAAGCGGATTTGTTGACGCGCGCATCTCACCGAGATAATCATATGTGCGGCAATGCAGCTGACGGATAAGCTCAAGATAGTAATCGAGAACTTCATAGAAATCTTTCGATTCCTGACGCGACTTTGCGAGTATCATCGGAAGATGAAGTGAAATTGCACCTATATTAAACCGTCCGGTGAAAATCGGGGTATCATTCTCATCTGCCGGCTCTATGCCTCCACGCTCATACCATGGGGAAAGGAATGCACGACAGCCCATAGGTGATATAATCTTGCCGTATTTCTTATACATTGACGGAACATATCCCTCACCTGTAAGACTCAGCCAGTCCGGATACATTGTTTTTGATGAGCATTCTATTCCTGCCTCGAAAACATCTTCAAGCTCACAGCCCGGCCCATGGAGATTTTCATCATAAAGGAACACGATCTTCGGGAACAGTACCGGTTTTTTAAAGCCCGGCTTTCCCTGTCCGTTCATGCGGACACGGAACATTACCTTTGTACACATCTTCGCAAATCTGCCTGTACCGGTTCCTGCTGTAACCGTTATAAACGGATAGTCACCGCGGCTTGATGATACAGAATTAAATTTATACTCCCAGCCCTGGAAGCCCTGCTCAAAATCACGCTCGATATCCGCCAAGGCAAGCTCCTCACACTTTTTAGTATCAAGACCGAAAGACGCATACTTATCAAGATATTTCTTATATGTTTTTTCCGCGTACGGCTCAAGAATCAGCTCAGCTGACGGCACTGTAAAGCCGCCGTACTGCTGTGACGCCGCGCTCAGAACAATATCTCCTATTACGTCAAACGCAGTATCGAGAGATTTCGGTTCGTTATACCACAGATTGCCCATTTCAAAGCCGCCCTTTAAGACATTCGCAACATCAAACAGGCAACAATTCATCGTATCACGACGCGCAGACATATCATGGATATAAATATATCCGTCTCGAATCGCCTGCAGCTCCTCAGTTGTGAGGAAGAATTTCTTGTACAGCTCCTTGTTGAGCTGATTGAAGATAAGGCTGCGCTTGGTGGATACAAGCGCACTGTCAGTATTTGAATTCTCCTTATCGCCGATATACATGATTGACTGGCTTTTTTTATAAACCTCATCAAGCATTTCAACGAAATCCTGCTTATAGTTTCTGTAGTCACGATAGCTCTTTGCAACCTTAGGATTTACCTTTTCAAGCGCCCCTTCAACGAGATTATGCATCTCTGCAATAGGGATGTCATCTTTACCCATATCTTCGGCCGCCTTTGTTACAAACTTACAGATAAACTGTTTCTCATCATCTGTAAATTTTATAAGAACACGAAATGCGGATTTGTTCACCGCAGTTACGACCTTTTCGATATTAAAAGCCTCTTTTGTTCCGTCCTTTTTAACTACCTTCATAAAATTGATCTCCTATATCGCAAACACTATATATTGTGGTTTAACTATACTACATTATACTACGTACAGTTTGAGTTGTCAAGTTTCGTTTGTGTTACACATATGTAACATGAATGTAATTTAAATTATAGCACGGCAACAATTAAAAGTAAATGCTTTTTATGGTGCAATAAATACCTATAATCTATTCTGTCATTTTAATGAATGTCACGCTATGTCCCGGTACAACATATCTGATCTCATATTCTGATTTTTCAACATATGCATTTAAAGCTGTCGCTTGAACAGTTTCATCTTCAGGTTCAGCATGAAGCTCAACAGCTTTTTTCACTTTGAACTTATTGTCAAGTAAAATGCACACCTCTCTATCCTCTTTAGAAATATTAACAAGCTTTATAAACAGCTTATCATCACTTATACTTGCCGAGATTTTCATATCACAGTCATCACATTTATGCGATACCATATAGTCACCGGTATACTCCGAAAACAGCTTTTGTATATAATAGCTTGGGGTAGCATATACTTTTTCGTTGTCAAACCATATTAAATTCGGCTGCCATTGCTGATGATTTAATTTTGCAAGAAGCGGCGCATAACATGTCATGACAACATGATCTGCGTTATGCTCTATTCCGGTCAGAAATGCAGCCTCACACAGCGCGGCATACCAATTATTTCTTCTTTTGCTCATATCAACGTCAGCACGCGCTGCATATTCACCTACAAATACTTTTGGCAGACTACGATCGTAATTGTCATATCGATTGATATTTTCTAGAAACCATTCCGGTGCTTTATAAAAATGCTCATCAACAGCATATGCCTTGTCCTTGTTGTTATTCATCCAATCATATGCAAGATCATATTCCCAGCCACGGTTTTTCCATCCCGCGCTTGTTATAAGCTTTATATCTGGATATTTTTCGCTTATTATTTTTTGGAATAACGAATACCTCTCAAAATATTCGTCACCCCATTGCTCATTTCCGATGCCGATATATTCAAGATGGAACGGTTCTTTATGTCCCATTTCAATTCGCTTTCTTCCCCATTCGCTTGTTTCGTCACCATTTGCGAATTCAATAAGATCAAGCACGTCCTGTATGAACGGATCAAGCA
>JAFLUC010000044.1 GCA_022509005.1 Oscillospiraceae bacterium
CTTCCTCTGTCATCAAGCTGACGCTCATATTCGTCAACAAATATTGTAACCATGCATATCACCGCCTTTCAGCATCCAAATCTGATAAGTAACCGAAATGTTAATGTAACCGGGTTGAAATATTGTAACAGGTCTCCATTTCTCCCCTGCCGGGACAATTTTGAGCCCTTTCACTCCCATTTACTCCAATCCGCTCCCATTCACTTTCTATTGTACACCAAAACAATGAAAAACGCAAGCCTTTTTTTGCAGTATTTTCAACATTTTTTTAAATATTCAATACATTTCAATTATACTCTTGTAAAATCAATTAAAATAGGGTATAATTAGCATAATGCATGCGGAGCATTCTTAGGCATATTTAGTTTTATTATGAAAAATAATACACTATATATTGTGTCTGTAACAATTATAACACAAATATTACGATTTGTATATACTTTTTTGAAAAAATATTTCAAAAACATTACAAAATTTTCTTTTGTGTTTCGGCATTTTTGGAGGTTTTATACATATGGATAAAAATGAGGCTAATATAGTAAAAATTCTCTGCGAAGAGCTTAACATAAAAAACTGGCAGGCAGAGAATGTAATAGGACTTATAGATGACGGAAACACGATTCCGTTCATCGCCCGATACAGAAAGGAAGTGACCGGAGCGCTTGATGATGCAGCGCTGCGAGAGTTTGATAAGCGTCTTTCATATCTGCGCTCACTCGCCGAAAAGCGCAGCGATATACACAGACTTATTTCGGAGCAGAATAAAATGACACCGGAGATTGCAGAAGCGATAGAAAACGCATTAACTCTGACCGAGCTTGATGACATCTACCGCCCTTACAAGCCAAAGAGAAGAACAAGAGCATCAGCAGCAAGAGAAAAAGGGCTGCTCCCACTCGCGTTAACTATTATGCGGCAGGATAAAAACGGAAAATCTCCCGAAGAGGAAGCCGCGCTGTATATTAATGAAGAAAAAGGCGTGAACTCCATTGAAGAAGCGTTGAACGGAGCAATGGACATAATTGCGGAGGAAATAAGCGATAATGCCGATTTCCGCAAAAAGCTGCGTGCAATCACGCAGGAGCGCGGCTATGCGGCAGTTAAAGGCGCAAAGGATGAGGACAGCGTTTACAGCATGTATTACGATTTTTCCGAAAAGCTCGAAACTCTTCCCCCGCACCGTCTGCTCGCAATAAACCGCGGTGAAAAAGAGGGATATCTTTCCTTCAAGCTTGACATTGATGAGGATATGATGATCAGATACCTTATCCGCAATACAACGCCGAAGTATGAAGCGCCCTGCACGAAATATGTGAAGCTTGCCGCGGAGGATGCGTACAAGCGGCTTATTGCGCCTTCACTTGCAAATGAAATACGTTCATCCGCAACCGACGCCGCTGAGGAAAGCTCAATAAAGATTTTTAACAAAAATCTGAAAGGACTGCTTATGCAGCCGCCTGTCAAGGACAGGGTTGTTATGGGATTCGACCCCGGCTACAGAACGGGCTGTAAAATCGCGGTTGTTAACGGAACCGGCAAAGTGCTTGACACAGGAGTTATATACTGTACTCTCCCCAATCATGATAAGGACAAGGCAGCGAAAATTTTAAAAGATATGATCGTCAGGAACGAGGTTGACATAATCTCCATAGGAAACGGCACAGCCTCCAAAGAATCCGAGATATTCGTATCAGACCTGATAAAAACAATAGGACGAGATGTGCGATACATCATGACAAACGAAGCAGGTGCGAGCGTTTACAGCGCGTCCGAGCTTGCCTCCGAGGAGTTCCCAGAATATGACGTGGCGCTGCGAAGCGCGGTATCAATAGCGCGGAGGCTCCAGGATCCGTTAGCCGAGCTTGTAAAGATAGATCCGAAGTCAATCGGCGTCGGGCAGTATCAGCATGACATGAACCAGAAACGGCTCGGCGAAGCTTTAAACGGCGTGGTTGAAGACTGCGTAAACAGCGTAGGCGTTGACCTCAACACCGCATCGCCTTCACTTTTATCATATGTTTCAGGAATAAATAAAACCGTTGCGAAAAACATCACGCTCTACCGTGAAGCAAACGGTAAATTCACATCAAGAAAACAGCTTTTAAAGGTACCTAAGCTCGGAACCAAAGCGTTCGAGCAATGCGCTGGATTCCTGCGAATTTCGGACGGAACAAATTTTCTCGATAACACATCTGTTCATCCCGAAAGCTACAATGCAGCAGAGAAGCTTATAGAAAAACTCGGATATACGGCAGAGGATGTAAAAAACGGAGAAATACAAGAGATAAAAAGCCGCGCGCGAAAATTTGGAATAAAAGAGCTGGGAGATGCTCTCGGAGTAGGCGCGCTTACTCTGTCTGACATAATAGACAGTCTCTTAAAGCCCGGACGTGATCCGCGCGACGAGCTGCCGCAGCCTGTCCTTCGCTCCGATATCCTTTCGATAGAGGATCTCAGGCCGGATATGGTTCTTGACGGCGTTGTACGAAACGTTATAGACTTTGGCGCCTTCATAGATATAGGCGTGCATCAGGACGGGCTTGTGCATATATCTCAGATATGCGACAGGTATATAAAGCATCCGACCGATGTGCTTTCCGTTGGCGACAATATAAAGGTCAAGATTCTTGATATCGACATCAAGAAAAACCGTATATCACTTACAATGAAAAATGTATAATATAGGAGGATATTGATATGAACTATCCGACATCTGCAGTTTCATTCCCTAAACTGGGAATAAATCTTAACATATCGCCTGTTGCCTTTCATATAGGCAGCAAGCCGATATACTGGTACGCTATTATAATTCTGTGCGGCTTCATTGCCGGACTGTTTCTCGTAACGGCAGGCAGTGAAAAACGCGGTCTGAAAAAGGATCATGTATGGGATATCGCTCTTTCCGGAATTATATTCGGAATATTATGCGCAAGAATTTACTATGTTCTCTTCTCATGGGAGGACTATAAAAACAATTTAAGAGACATTTTCAAAATATGGGAGGGCGGACTCGCAATATACGGCGGAGTGATAGGCGGAATAATTTCTACTTATATATATAGTCGTGTAAAGAAAATCAATCTGCTGAATGCCCTTGACGTATGCTGCATAGGACTGCTCCTAGGACAGGCAATAGGCAGATGGGGGAACTTCTTTAACTGTGAGGTCTACGGCGGAGCGACCGCCTCACTCTTGGGAATGAGCATAGACGGGGCCTTGCCGGTACAGCCGCTTTTTCTCTACGAATCCCTCTGGAGTCTTGCAGGGGTAATTGTCATTGCGCTTCTAAGAAACAAAAAGACAAAGAACGGTCAGGTTGTATGCCTGTATCTGTTCTGGTATTCAATCGGTCGGCTATTCCTTGAAGGACTGCGCGACCCAGAATACATTCTGTATCTCATCCCCGGTGTACTCGGAATCTCCCAGGCTGTTGCGGTATTATTCATAATCCTGTCCGTTGTCGGATTTATATTCGTGACAAAATCGGATAAGGAATATTTTAAGCCTGTTCCGCCGGTCGCGGAAGCGGTAAAATAGAATATAACAAAAAGAGGATATACCACGATCAAATTGATATATCCTCTTTAGATTGCATATAGATAATGAATAGATATTTTTATCAATTCATTATACGCACCTCTGATTACCGTCGTTCCCTCGCAAAGCTTGTAATAGTTTTTCCCCTATATGTAATAGTCCCGGCATCTCCTTCGGAAATAAAAAGCGTATTAGCATGAAAAGTTCTTAATCGCAACCTTACGCCGTTTTCTTTTTCTACTACATACCAAGCAATTTTACCTTGCGAAGATATTTTTTCCAATATTTTCACATTACAACTATTTAACGGTTTTCCATTATCAGAGTTGCGTATAATAGCATGTATTATACCGCAAATTATAGCAAGACCTATAACCACACCAACCAATATCATTAAGCCGTCCGTCAAATCCTCGTTTGAAATATACGCATCCGAGTTTCCTATTCTTATACTCACCTAATTCACCTCCTTCTATATTTATTGCTTTAAACATTTAGTTTCCGTTATTTTGCATGTTTTTTTACAGTTATCCTAATTATTTCTGTTTTTAAATCTTCTCTATCGCTTGCATCAGGCGAATAGACATATTGACCGTAATCATTCCATACAACCCAGCCACCGTCAGAGGTCGCGCTGGATTTTCCCATACTTAGTTTGTCATACATTTTATAAATACCAAACACCTCTGTTTTGCCTGTCAAGTTATATACATTTTCTATATTCCAATTATATGCTCCATAAGTAAAATCAGGATTTCGAGTCGATTCGTTTTTTGACGAACACCCTGTTAGCGATAATCCCAGCAACACAAAACCGATTACCATTACCACAAAATACAAATATTTTTTTGAAATTTGTTTTTTCATATTCATTGAGTCCTTTCGTGAGATGTTGACATTTTTATTTTACATTAAGGCAATTATATCACATAACAATCATCATGTCAAGTTATAATATCATTATGATAATGCAATATCTTTTTGATTGTAATAACATCATCAAAAGGAGGAATCACTATGGCAAGAGAATTGTTTTTATTTTCTGAAAAGATAAAGCAAATACGAGAGCAGCTTGGAATTACACAAGCAGAATTGTCCCGAAAACTCGGTCTCACTCGCTCCAGTGTTAATAGTTGGGAAATGGGATTATCAGTCCCTTCGACACCATATATTATTGAATTAGCTAAATTGTTTGATGTTTCTACGGATTATTTATTAGGATTAGAGCATGGAGCGGTGATATCCGTTGATGGATTATCTGAAAAAGAAGTATCAATATTATTAGATTTAGTTAGCTGTTTTAAGAAAAACAAATGATAATTTGCTTAGGATAAATGCGTAATATAAAAAAACACACCTCTATAAAACTTTGAAAATGCACTTGACAAAACTCTATAGAGGTGCTATAATAATTACAGAAACACAGAAACAAGGAACAACACAAGTTGTTTCCGCCGTTTATTATTAGAAAAATTATAAATTCATCTAACCGTCACTTGGCAGAGTGGCGGTTATTTCTTTATGATAAGCACAATCACCATTACGACAAGAGCAAATGCAAGTACATACTCCATGTGCAACACCCCCTTTACTGAAGGTGTCGGAAACAACCGCCGTTATTCCTTTGTTATCTGTGAGACTATTATATCAGAAGAAGCTTGTATCGTCAAGATTTTTCGACAAAAAACGCAAGATAGGTGTATACCTTCTCTTTTTTGTTTAACAAATTGCTTGACAGCTCAATTATCATAGTATATAATAAAAATATAATCAAGTGATAGGCGGTGTTTGGGTGCAGGATTTAATTAAAAATATAAGATTAGCAGCTGCTATGAATCAGGAATTATTTGCAAATAGTCTTGGAACAACTGCGCTTTCGGTTAACCGTTGGGAAAACGGAAAAACACAGCCGAATAAGATGGCACAAAAGCAGTTGTATCAGTTTTGTAAAGATAACAATATTGATTTAGCTAAAATGATTATAGACTCAAAATCCTATGAGAATACTGATAACAGAATGATTCTGTACCACGGGTCTAAAACCGGCATTAAGGGAGATATTGCTCCTATAAGCCGCAATGAATGTGACTTTGGGCAAGGCTTTTATATGGGAACAAACACATTACAGCCACTCACTCTTATCTGCGCAGAGGAAAGCCCTAAGTTTTATACGTTGGAGCTTGATTTAACCGGGCTCAACGTGCTTAATGTAGAAATCGGGCTGGACTGGGCACTGCTTATTGCATATTATCGCAAAGAAATGGAATCGGCAAAAGGTACAGAAATCTATGAGCGATACTCAAATTATGTAAATGATTATGACATTATAGAGGGATATATTGCTGATGACCGTATGTACACCGAGCTTTCTCGTTTTTTCAACAGAACTCTGACTGATACCGCGCTTATTCACTGCTTATCCGCGCTTGATCTCGGGAAGCAGTATGTTGCAATTACCGAGAGAGCTTGCAGGCAAATTAAAGTTCTCAAGGAAGAGAGCTTATCTCAGCTTGAGCTTTCTGTATTACGGGATATGAGCGTTGAACGAAGAAAGGCAGGTATCACCCTTGCTGATGAAATCGAATTAAAATATCGTCGGGAAGGCAGATACTTTGATGAAATATTGGGAGGTAAATAATATGAATAAATCCTTGCAATTAGCTCTTTGTGATACACAAGGACAGTTATTCGAGCTTTCCGCTAAGCGTGGGTATAACAGCGAGGTATTTATAAAAACATTTATGACCTCACAGGTTTCAGCTGATATGGATAAGGATTTTCACCATGTGCAATGGGCTGGCAAGGAGTATATTCTCTCTCGCATAGAAGATGAAAATAAAGATAAGCTCTCGACTGTTGGTGATATATATGATAAGGAAACATTATACTGGATAGGATATATTTACCGGTATTGGAACATATACACAGGTGAGAGCAGTAAAAAAATTTATAAACAAGCCCCTGCCGAAACCATGCAAGTGGTGTATCTGATGTACCATACCATGAGCCCGGAAATGGCAATAGACAGATTAAAGGAGTCTGTTTAAATACTATTGCTCCCCCAACTAACTATTGAATTATTCAAAAAATTATGATACAATTATAATATCGTATTTGGAAAAAGAGGTATATGACAAATGGTTGCGATTATAGATTACGGTGCGGGCAATCTGCACAGCGTCAAAAACGCGCTTGATTTTTTGGGAGCGGAATCGGAGATAACAAACGATAAGGACAAAATACTTGCGGCAGATCACGTTATTCTGCCTGGCGTGGGTGCTTTCGGTGATGCTATGAGAAGCCTTAACGAAAGCGGGCTTGCCGATGTCGTAAAAGCCGCGGCGGACGGGAGCCGTCCGTTTCTCGGGATATGTCTCGGCTTGCAGCTTCTTTTTGAAAGAAGCGAGGAAAGCCCTGGGGTGGACGGTCTCGGAATTTTCCGCGGCAGTGTTGTGAAAATACCGGAACGCGGTCTTAAAATTCCGCACATGGGATGGAACAACATAACACTTACAAAGGACAGCCGGATACTTCCCGATAACAAGCCGTTTGTATATTTCGTTCACTCCTATTACATAAACGCAGAGGATTCCGATGTCGTTTCGGCATATACCGAATATGGGGAAAAGCTTGATATCGCAATTGAGCGCGGAAATGTGTTTGCTACACAGTTCCACCCTGAAAAGAGCGGCGATGTTGGTATGGAAATACTTAAAAGATTTTTAAATCTTTAATTCGGAGGAATCTGTTATGTATGCAAAGAGAATAATCCCCTGCCTTGACGTAAACCGCGGCAGGGTCGTTAAGGGCGTTAACTTCGTTAATCTTATAGATGCCGGAGATCCGGTTGAATGCGCCGCCGTATATGACAATGCGGGCGCGGACGAGCTTGTTTTTCTTGATATAACAGCATCAAGTGACGCGAGAAACACAGTTGTGGATATGGTAGAGGCTGTTGCAAAACGTGTGTTTATTCCGTTTACCGTAGGCGGAGGAATACGGACAGTTGAGGATTTCAGAACGATTCTTAACGCCGGTGCTGACAAGGTAAGCGTAAACAGCGCGGCCGTTAAAAATCCGCAGCTTATAAAGGATGCGGCAGAGCGTTTCGGCTCGCAGTGCGTTGTTGTTGCAATAGACGCAAAACGCAGAGAGGACGGTAATGGCTGGGAGGTTTACTTAAACGGCGGAAGAGTACCGACAGGAATAGATGCGGTAAAATGGGCAAAGCAGGCTGAGGCACTGGGCGCAGGAGAAATCCTGCTTACAAGCATGGACTGTGACGGTACAAAGGCTGGCTATGATTTACCGCTTACACGCGCGGTATCAGAAAGCGTTAAAATCCCGGTTATCGCTTCCGGCGGAGCTGGAACAATGGAGCATTTCCTTGACGCGTTCCGTGACGGAAAGGCTGATGCGGTTCTCGCAGCAAGCCTGTTCCATTTCAAGGAAATTGAAATTTGTGAGCTGAAAAAATATCTTGCACAAAACGGAGAAAGTGTGAGAATATAAAAGAGGTGTACTTATGAGCAAACAGGGAAATATGCGCGGCAGAAGCAGCAGAAACCTAAAAAAAGAAAGCGGATTTCTTCCGCGCGCGGTCTATTCATCAGAAACGGCAAAATATTACATTATGGCTACAATAATAATATTTCATATATTGCCGCTTGTTCTTAAACTGTGCGGACCTATCGGACAGTCGCTGCTTAATACTAATGTACGTATATACGTTAATCCTATGGCAGTACTGGCTATTCTCTTAGTCTATGGGATCAAGCTCGGATTTAATGTAAAAATGCCGCTGTTTGTAACATTTCTTTCAGCAGCTTCAACCATAATGTATTATACTATAGAAATTGACAGGGAGCTTGGTATTTTATACTATTATTTTCTCTCTTTCGGCTCCTGTTTCATCATTTACGGCATAATGGCATTTATGGGTGTGTTTTTCGGTTCTCTGATCAAACGCCTTAAGATATTTTAATATGGAGGTCCACAATGAAAAACCTGATCGCAAAAGCTAAAACGACAACCAACCCCCGGCTTTACAAGGAATTTTTCAAAAGCTATTATAAGGAAAAAACAAAAATACTCGTATGGATAACCTCAATTATAGGTGTGCTTTCGATACTTTTCTCGTTATATTCATTCACCTTTGTCAGAAATGTGCTGATGATAACGATCCCGTTTGCAGCCGGTATCATGCTTATTATATATCCGAGATTTTCATACAGGCGTCCGTATAATTCAGTAAAGAAAAATAAAATAACCACAACCTTTGAGTTTTACGAGGACAAGCTTGTTGAGATAGGCTCCGCCTCACGTGACTCATATAAATATTCAGATCTTAAGAAGATCGTTGAAACGGATGATTATTTATATATCTATCATTCAGCTGAAAGCGCGTCTGTTATTGACAAAAGCAATATCAGACTATGCAGTGAAGAAGAACTTAAAAGCTTTCTTAAAACAAAGCTTAAATTTTACAGCAAATAAAATACAGTGAAGACTTTATTAAGGAGGGATTAATTTGGCATATCATGTGCTTGACGAAGCGAAACGCTGTCTCAATTGTAAGAAACCTATGTGCAAAAACGGATGTCCTATCAGCACGCCTATTCCGGACATGATTCACACTCTGCTTGAGGGTGATATAGATAAGGCAGGCAGGATGCTGTTTGAGAACAATCCGCTTTCGATGATCTGCTCACAGGTGTGCAATCACGAAAACCAGTGTGAAGGTCATTGTATTCTTAGCAGAAAGGGCGTTCCGGTTCACGCTTCGGTTATTGAACACTACATATCTACCTATTATTTCGACAGACTCAGATTTGACAAAATCGAAAAGAACGGTAAAAAAGTCGCTATCATAGGCTCTGGACCGGCTGGTATCGCAATCGCACTTATACTCGGACAGAGAGGCTATGACATAACAATATTTGAGGGCAAGGAACAGATCGGCGGCGTACTGCGCTACGGTATTCCTGAGTTCCGTCTGCCGAAATCAGATCTTGACAGATACAAGGATAAGCTTATTGCTCTCGGTGTTAAAATACGGCCTAACACAATGGTCGGCGGCAGCATCACAATTGAGGATCTGTTCCGTGACGGATACCTTGCCGTATTTATAGGCATAGGCGTATGGAGACCGAACACGCTGCGCATCAAGGGCGAATCTCTCGGAAATGTTCATTATGCTATCAACTACCTCACCAACCCCGACGTATATAACCTCGGTGAGAAGGTTAATATTATTGGTGCCGGAAATTCGGCTATGGATGTTGCGAGAACTGCGCTTCGCCACGGTGCAAGAGAGGTTACGGTATATTCGCGTCACGATTACTTTGCCGCAAGCGAGCACGAGATAAATTACGCAAAGCTTGAAGGCGTGACCTTCAAGGTTCACGTTGAGCCTGTGGAGCTTGTTGACGAGGGCTGTATTTTCGCGGACCTTGAATGCGACGGACACGGAACTCTTACAAGAATCCCCGGCACTGAAAGACTTGAGCCTGCCGACAGCACTATTATCGCTATCAGCCAGGGTGCTGATAACGCGCTTGTTGCGCGTACCGGCGGACTTAACGTCACCGACCGCGGACTTCTTGTTACAAACTCCTTCGGAGGAACAACGCGCGACGGCATATTCGCCTCGGGCGACGTTGTAAGCGGAGCCAAGACGGTTGTTGAGGCTGTAAGATATTCGAAACTTGTTGCCGATGCAATTGATGAATACATACAAAACCTTGACGAGAACGGCAAGCCGAAAAGGCTTACGGAAGAGGATCTTTTAGAAGAAACTACAAATTAATCATCACAGATAGCCTGCGGGATCAGATGTTCCGCAGGCTTTTTACGTTCATTTGTGCAATATGGCAAATTTTCTGTAGTTTTCGTTATATATTTAAAGGATTATTCACAATAGATATGATATAATACAGTTGTAATATTATATCCAAAAGAAAGGGGTTGTTTTTTGCTTTATGAAAAACAGATTATGGGCTGTGGCTGTGGTGTGTTCGCTTTTGCTTGCCGCGTTTCCTGCAGCGCCTGCGATCCCTGCCGCCGCAGAGGATCTACCCTCACCGGTTACGGCATTTAAGGGTGCAGAAGGCGGAGGAATGTTCGCAAGCGGCGCGCGCGGCGCAAAGGAACTCGGCGAAGAAATTGAGGTTTATCACGTTACAAACCTTAATGACAGCGGCGAAGGCTCATTCCGCGACGCGGTATCAAAGGGCAACAGAATTATCGTATTTGATGTTTCGGGATATGTCGATCTTGATTCAAATGTGACGATCGGTCATGATAACATCACCATACTCGGACAGACTGCGCCGGGCGGCGGTATATGCTTCCGCTCCAACAATGTGAAGATCGGCGCGAATAATGTGATAATAAGATACATCCGATTCCGTGTTGGCGCGCATGACAAGGACGGCCATGACACAAAGGCACAGGACGGACTTGAGATCACCGATAACTGTCAGAATGTCATTCTTGATCATTGCTCCGTTTCATGGGGCACCGATGAAAACCTGACGGCTTATGCGGTTAAGGATGTCACGATCCAGAACTCCATCATAGCCGAATCGTTAAACCGCAGCGTTCACGCAAAAGACGCGCACAGCTATGCGGCTATATGGGGAGGCGTTAATCTCACAATCCACCATAATCTGATTGCGACGCATTTAAGCCGTAATCCGAAGGTGGGAACCTCGGAGAGCGTTGCTATGACGGCGGGCTATACTGATGATCAGACCCTCGTTGACATACATAACAACATCATCTATAACTGGGGCGACAAGGCGGGCTACGGCTCAGAGAACGGCGCACATACATATATACAAAACAACGTATACCGTCCCGGACCGGCGACGCCGGACAGAAAACGCGCAAGAATATTTGAGCTGAGCGTAGGCCAGAAATATCAGACGAACATGCTCGGCAGTGTTTACGCGAAAGGAAACATAATAGACGTTGACGAGAACGATCCGGCTTATTCAGACGCACAGATCGTTAACGAAAATAATTATCAGGATGATAAGCACACAGGTGTTTACGTAGATGATAAATTCTACAGCTCAACGGATAAAACAAACGCGTTCCCGGCAGAGCTTGACGATATGTACAAAGCATATGACGCGCAGTTCCCGGTACAGCTCGAGGACGCAAAGGACGCATATGATAAAATCCTTGAAAGCGCAGGCGCGACACTGCCTAAGCGTGACGCGGTTGACACACGTATTATAAATGACGTGGTAAACCGGACAGCTCCGAGCGGCAGCAAGGGCAGCGAAGGACTTCTTGACGATCCGACAGATATTGACGTATTTGACGGAAGAGGATATCCTGAGCTTGAAACGGTCACACGTGACCTTGCATCATATGATTCTGACGCAGACGGAATCCCCGATACATGGGAGGACAGAATGGGGCTTGATAAGCACAACCCCACAGACAGCGTAACGATAGGCCCCGAAGGCTATACATGGCTTGAAATTTACGTTGAAGAGGCCATAACAAATCCGAAACTGGATAACGGAACTGTGTCAATAGACAGCTTTGATAAAATCTATACCGATTCTGATACGGTAACGCTTACCGCTCGTTCAAGCAGCGGATCGCTGGTTTCCTCATATGAGAACGGTGTTGTTACAACGGAGCCCGGAACTGTAGGAACAGCAATAGTGTGCGGGTATGAAAACGGTGTTCTTAAAGAAGTAAAAGCAGCGGCTATAGATTCCGAAACAGGCATAGCCGAAACCGGAACGGTTTCGGGCAGCGACATCAAGGTTCTGCTCTGGGACAGTCTTACCGGCATGAAGCCGCTTTGCTCCGCATATACAGGCGAAGAATCTGACCCAGCAAATTTCACACGCGTTGAATTCTACTGTAATGACGAGCTCATCTCCGAAGCCGTTTCTGCCGGCGGAGTATGGACGGCGGACGTTAAGCTGCCAACAGGCAACAACGTGATAACCACAAAGGCATACCGCGCGGATGGCTCATACACGTTCAGCCGCATAAGTCATGTAAGCGTTACAGGCTCGAACGCTGCCGAAGGCTGGATTTCAGACGGTGCGGCATATGACGGCGAGAGCTACACTCTCCCCTCCGGATCGTCCTTGATGCAGACAGCAAACGGCGACTTTAAGCTTGTGGCGCGCATCGACAGCATGACAAATCTCGCAAGCGGTGTTGAAACAGGTTTGCAGCTTGGAGATATAAAAATTTATAAAACATATGACGAGAATTTCAATCAGGTTATAGGCTGCAGCGCAAGCGAAGCTAAAATCCCTGCGCAGAAGTACAAATACCTTGAAATTTCAAGAACAGGCTCAACCGTAACGCTCTATGCAGGCGAGCGGATGCCGGATCTTGAAAATAACATTATCGCAACAACAACACTTGCCGGAGCTGCCGAAGCGGGCGCTTATGTAAGCGGCACGGATGAAAACACAGTATCAAAGCTTGGTATGCTTAAGCTTGCATCCATTCAGAGCAATCCTACTGTTGAATTGCTTCTCTCCGAAGGACAGCGGCTTATGTTTAATGGCGAAAGTATTGATGTAAAAATCACGCCGGACGGCAATACTCCGGTAAATGAAATCTGGCTGTATCTTGATGATACACCGATAGCTTCAAAAGAGGTAAATATAACCTCAGAAGAAACCGTTTCAATTCCGGTAAGCTTTAGCAAGGCGCAGTTCGGAACGATATGCGCATACTGCTTCGATGAAAACATTGGACGCGGAACTGATGAAACTACGGTTTCAATCTCACAGGATATTTATCCGTGGTCGCTCACCGATATAGGCAGATCAAACGGAGACTCAGAATCCTACGCGAGCGTTACGCCTGATTATACATATAAGCTCGGTGACAGCTCAGACGGTATTATAGGAGGAACGGCTGACCGCTTTGCGTACATGAACCAACAGTTCAACCGCGATATAAGAATGTATTACAGAAGCCGCTTGCAGAACAGCAAGCAGTTCGGAGTTGTATTCAAAAGCGATCTCACCGACAGCTGCGAAACATATTTCTTCGGCGGAGTAAAACAGTCTGACGGAACATACAAGTATCAGCTTACGAAGCGTGCGGTAGGCGGCGGCGATACGGAGATTGTTTCAGATGTTACCGAGACCACCGGCGGCAGCATGAACCTGTATTTCATCGCCGAAAAGGTCGGAAGCACAGTTAATATCTATCAGACTGAAAACGGCGCTACGATATACAAGACGAAAACGCTTCTCGCAAGCGTTGAAACAACACTCGGTGATGAGTATTACATGGGCTTCGGCGCTGTTTCGGGCGAGCCTGACAGCGGCTGGGTAGGTCTTGAGGAAATAGGCGAAAGCTCAATCGGATGGAGCTTTGATTACGGTCTTGACTGGATGTGGCAGCTTCAGGAGAGCAATACGCTTGCTCCCGAATGGACAGAGGAAGCGGTCGGCGGCAACGCCAGCGGAAAGCTTAAGATACATCCGGGCAACAACTACACATCAGACAGATACATTCTGCGCGAATACAGCTCGGGAGAAGGCAACAGCGTCATAACCGCAGCGGCTGACATACTGCTCACAGGCGAGACACCGGGATTTAACATCTATATGAATGCCGGATCTGATAATGAAGCCTTCAAGGTAAGCTTTGCCGACGACGGATGTATTTATGCCGGTGACACATCTACCGGAATAGAATATGGCACATCAAAATGGTACACTGTTGAAATTACCACCGACCAGGGCGTTAACCCGACTATCGCAGATATTACAGTCCGCGAAAAGGACGGAGTACCGATCGCTGATATACCGGATGTTGAACTTGTTCCGTTCCGCTCACAGATTGATACAAAGCGGGTTAATATAACAAGCGCGGTATTCTTTGAGCCGATCGCAGACGCAGACGGAGTGTATTATCTCGATAATGTAAGCGTTGATGTTACGGATTCAAGCGTGCAGAAAGAGATTTTAGGCTCGCATTTCTGGAACTTCTCAGAAGGAGTATTTGCCGGTCTTTCAAAGCTTGAAAACGGCGCTGAATATGACGGACTTCACGTTATCACCGGCGCGGATATCGATTCGAGCAACAAGGGCATAGGCGGAATATCGTTCAGCAAGCGCTATAAAATGGGCGGCGCCGGAAGCAAGACAAGTAAATGTGTATACTTCGAAGTACCTGCGGGAACTACCGATGTTTCTGTTTACGGTCAGCCTGCAGGCTCATCCGGCACGAGAAGCATCGTTATAAACGATGGCACGGAACATAAAACCGTTGTATCAGGTGAGCAGCTTGTTACTCACACATTTACAAGCGACACACCTACAACAGTATATATTTACGGTGACAGCGGAGTTAATCTCTTCGGCGTTGCCTATGAAACATATATATTAACAAATTAAAAAGGAGAGAGGAGAAAAAAATGAAATTCAAAAAGCTTACGGCATGTGTTTCGGCAGCGGCAATGATTTCTGCATTGTTGACACCTATGACGATTTCACATGCCAAACAGACAGAGCTTACGGTTAATCCCGCAAGCGATGTCAGCGACACAAACTTTCACACGATCCGCGAGGCTGTGGCGAAGGCAAAAACAATCAATCCTGAGTCAGAAGCCGAAAGGGTTACAATTAACGTTAATCCCGGTGACTATGAGGAACAAGTCAGATTTGACGGAATGAAGTTCGTGACACTTCAGCAGACTCCGGGCACAGAGGGCAGGGTTAACCTTAGCTGGTACTTCTGTACGGGTTACTGCACATCAAACACTGACCTTACAGGTCTTTACGACCCCACAATCGACTGGTCTAAAGATGAAACATGGAATGGTTATAAAGATGGAGATGAAAAGTTTACAAGATATGAGATAGGTCAGAGCCTTGAAGGCGTTTCCACTATTTCATATTATGACACAAACGGTGTTGCTCATAAAAATGCTGCTGTTAACAGCCAGCTTAAGAATCTTGGAGGTCTCGGATGGTCATATGACAAGATGGCTCCGTTGATCGTAACAAGATCATCAACTGACATTACCATAAAGGACTTCAATATTATAAACAGTGTTCCTGTTATGGTAACGAAGGGAGAGAAGGACGGTCACTTAACACCTGAGGCCGGACGTATGATCGGCGTTGATACGTCGTACGGGCTGCCTACACGTGACGGGCTGACGATCTGCAACGAGAGCACAGTTCCCGAAATGCCCTCGCAGGATATATTCAGCAGCGGTACCACTATTGACAAGAACAAACTCAAAAAGTATATTGACGGCGGCGGCACATTCACTGCTGCACAGAGCGCGTGGTTGGTACAGTCATCCGCTTATAACGAGCGCGGTCATGCTATCGCGACACTTGGTGACAGAATAATTTTTGAAAATGTCCGCGCGATAGGTAACCAGGATTCTATCTGGGCTTCTGACGGCAGAGCTTACTTCAAGAACTGCGACCTGCTCGGCGGCACGGATTATATCTACGGCAGCGGCTCTGTTGTATTCGATGGCTGCACGCTGGGTTCTGTGGGATATACAGATAAAGGCGAAGGCTCAAAGATTACAACGCCGAACACCGACGCTTCCAGAAAATACGGATATTTATTCTATAACTGCACTCTCTATAATTATCGTGAAAATCAAGAGGGTACAACCACAGAGTTTGGCGGTCCCTGGGGCGCAGACGGTCAGGCAACATTCTATAACACAGTGCTTGATGACACCAAGAGTGTCGGCAAAGCAACCTTTAAGCTTAATGAAAAGGGTTGGGAGAGATTTGGTGCAGGCAACGGCCTTGGCCGTCTCTATGAGTACGGAACAACCAACAAGAGCGGCGCAAAGGTTGATACCTCAAAGCGTGTAGTAAACAAGTCTGTTGAAGAAGGCGGTACAGGCATGGGTACTGTGCTTGACGATTGGCAGATACTTGAGTTTAACCCAAGAAATTATTTCTCGGCAGCAAACGGCGGCTGGACCTCCGATTGGGATCCGATGAACTTTGCGAAAGAGCTTACAGCGGTTGATGAGGCTATCGCAAAGGCGGAAGTTAATGTTCCCGCAGGCGAGGAAACCACTGTTGATTTGCCCGCGCCTTCTGACGGTATAGAATTTCATTGGGAGTCATCATCACCCAATGCTGTTGTGACCAATGACGGCAAGCTCTCAGTTATCCGCCCGGCATATGGCGAAAAACCGATTGAGAGTGAAATTACTCTGTATGCGAGAAAAGCAGGCACAACCATAGGCGACAAGAAAGTTGTTAAGGTTACAATTAATCCAACCACTGATCAGACAAATGTGTTTAACATACCTGTTAAAATAAACGCGTCAGCTGCTATGTCAGCAGACAATAACTATACCGTAACGATAACAAAGAACAGCGCGCTTATTAAGCAGCAGGTTATTACACTCCCGTCCGGTGAAAACACAGTTGAAAAAGTTATTGAAAACATCCCTGCAAGCGCGGATGGCATTGACTATGACGTTACAATAGTATCGGCAAGCAATGATTTCACAATAGTTGAGCCTGCGGACGGAAAAACAACCGTTAAGGGTATAAGCGGTAAGGACGTTGAGCTTAACATAACGGCGCAGAAGCTTGTTGACGAGACAATAGTTCTTTCCGAGAGTACAACGGCAAAAGACGGCAATAAGACCTACGATCTTATTGCACTCGCAAAGGCGGCAGGCGCGTCAGACGATATCGAAAGTTCAGATATTATATCCGTTAAATTTGACGTTGATGTTGCCGCTAAGCCTTCAAAGGATGGATTTATTGACATTTCCTCCGGCACTCCGAGCAGTGCTAACAGTGCGACAGCGGATAGATTTACCGTGGCAAAGATCAACCAGTCATGGACACAGATCGACACTGTAGATAATAAGCAAGGCTTCAGCGGTTCAAGCAATGGTGATCATCAGTGCCTTAATATCACAGGTAAATTTGATTACTCTAAAACACATACCGTAACAGCTACTATAAACTATAAGGAGCAGACCGTGACGGTTGACGGTTCCAACAGCGGCAGCGGTAAGACAGCAACTCCGTATACCTTCAAGTCATTCCCGGAAAATGCCCAGAAAGGTACGCTTAACATGGGTGTATTCCCCGGAAGCACATCTGATGATTATAAGATCTCAAATATAAAGATCACATATAAAAAGGTTATAAACTCAGATGAGCCCGTAGTCGTACCGGACGGTACAGGAACATACGAGTTCCCGGGCACAAGAGACTTTTTCGACAATGGCAACCTGTGCAATGCGGACGATCCGTCGGTTTATACTTTTGTCGGCGGAGTCGATGAAAAGGTTAAGGCGATATTTGCCGATAGTGATAGTCCTGATCAGATAGCTGCAAAGTTTACCGATCATCATCTTAACTATATAGGCGGAACATCAGGTTCACATCCAAGCATTAGCTTTACCGCAGCGGCAGGAAAGTATAAGGTATTCTATCTTGGATATAACAGCGATGCTAAAATAACTGCAACAATCGACGGCGTTACCGCAACGTCTGAGCTTGGCAGCGATTTTGCCACAAATGGTTCAAAAACACTTAAACTGTACACATTTGATATCGAAACAGCAATAGATGCTGTAGATAAGACTATAACCTTCGATTCACCGAGTCCATATCTTCCCGATCTGTACGCGGTTGTAATCGTAGGCAAAGCAGATATTGATCCATCACCTACAGCAACACCGGCGCCGACACCGTCACCGACACCTATACCAACTCCGGCACCTACACCGGGCGGAGAGGTATCAGGCGAGAATATGTTTGTGGTAGATGCTGATACACCTACTGCAGCAGGAACGGTTTATACCGATAATAATAACATCAGAGTTGCAGGAGAATTTGCAACCGCCATAGGTGCTGTTTCAGCGACTATAGAAGGCAAATCATTTACTCACAGTCTTGCTGTACGAGTAGACGGCAAGGATCCTGACAAGGGAGAATATGTTGAAAAGTCAGGTACCACACCGCTGCATATAACAGCTAAGACATCGGGTTCATTTAAAATTTATTACAGAAGACAATGTTCGAACAATACTGCCGATTCGTTTGTAGTAGCCGACGGCAAGGATATAAAACTTAGTAAGAAGAACGCTTCAGGCGGCTATGACGCTCCGGTTGCCGGTATCTGGACATTGAGCGAGTCCGTAAATGACGGTACATATGCTTTCGGAACACAGGTATTTACGATTGAGGCGGGCAACGAGTATCTGCTTTGGGCAAGAGGAACTACAGGCACTTTACTCGGCTATGAATTCATCCCGGACGGCGGAGAAGTAACACCGACAACACCGCCGGTTGTTGACCCGACAACACCTCCGACCGAAGCGCCTACACCAACAGCAACAACTGCTCCGACCGATGCGCCGACACCGACAGCAACAACGCAGCCGACAGACGCGCCGACACTGGATCCTACAAAGAGAATCGTGAGCGCGGCAACGGACAACGGCAATACTATCGTTAAGCTTGCAAATATCGCAGACGGCGTACTCATAGGCGCAGCATATGATGATGGCGGCGTGCTTACATCGATTAAATTCAAAGATATCACAGGTGATGATATGACACTTGAAGGAATAGAGGCAGATGAGGTTTACGTTTGGGATTCACTCGCAGGCATGAAGCCTGTATGTGATGCTAAATCGACAACAACAGGCGGAACCGAAACAGAAACACCGCCAACAGACGAGCCGCCTACACCGCCGACAGAAACACCGGTCTGCACGACAGCAACACCTGCGCCGGAACCGACAGCTACACCCTCAGTTGAAGCTGCAGTGGTTGACTTCACAAAGATGTCCACAGTTCCGGTTTATACAAAGGAAAATGGTCAGGGCTTTGTATCAACCTCAGGTGCGATAATGGCTGAGGGCTATGACAGACAAGTTGCTGCAACAGATAAGATTACCGTAAGCGCAAGCGGCGCAAGTGTTACAGAAGGCGACGGCAGCTATCTCGCTAACGGAAAATATAAGAACAGCAGTTCATATGCAAACTACGGCGGACTTATCTATAGACTTGATACCGCTCCGGGCGCATATCATATCGAGGTAACTCTTGGCGGCAGCAGCACAAGCTCCAATACAAGAGTAGCTCCTACAGGTCTTGAAGCTTCAAGACTTACCGGTACCGCGGCATGGGATACAGCGGGTCATGTTGCCAAGGCTGCACCGGCTGCATGGAACGGCAAGACATGGTCATTCGACTTTGCAACGGGCGAGAGCTTCGTTGAAATTGATATAGAGCCTAACGCATTGCCAACATCCAGCGCGCCGCAGACAGTAACGGTTGAATCTATAAAGATTACACCTATCGCAATCGACGAAGAGGGAGATAAGCCTACAATACATATCTTAGGCGACTCCACACAGAAAACATATACATTTAATGAAACAATCAGCTCATGGGGACAGACATTGTATAACTACTTTGATTTAGATAAGGTAAATGTGGTTAACTACTCAATGGGCGGACGCTGTATGAGAAACAACTATACAGAGGGCAGATTTAACGATGTGCTTATAAGAGGTAAAGCGGGCGACTTCGTATTTATCCATTCAGCGCATAATGACGAATCCGCAGCGGAATCGCGTTTCGACAGAGGCACAAACTACACAGGCGGAACAGCGGCGCAAAATAACGCGCTCTATAACCGTTGGCTTGATATGTATGTAGAAGCTATAAAGGCTCGCGGCATGACTCCTGTTCTCGTATCACCGATGACAAGAGGCGGCGGCAAGGCATATACCTTCAATCCTGACTCACCCGGAAATATGAGAGCAAAGGCTGCATCGGATCCGGCGGTTGGATATATTGAGCTGTATCAGGGCTCGATTGACTACTACGCTAAGCTTGAAGCTAACGAAGGTACATGGACATACAACAGCATTGAAGCGGGCGAAACGCCGGCTAACAACGCCGCAAACGGAGCGAACGGTGACGGCACTCACTACAGAGAAGCGGCTGCTAAACAGTTCTGCCGTATAATGCTCCAGAGCATTTACGATCAGAGCAAGGCTTCAACCGATACCTACAGCGACAAGGATATAATGAATGAGCTTGTTTCCTATATGCCGGGCAGCGTGGTTTCAGCAGCTCAGTCAAAGAACGACTGGTCAGCGGTATTCCCAGAAATGGCAAGCGATGTAAGCGCAGTTGATGTTGTACCGGGCGCTGTAAAGCAGTCAAGCGATAACTATTATTACAGAACGGCAATTGAAAAGGTTCTCCAGCTTGGCGCACTCCATAAGGATGCTGACAACAACTTCAAGCCAACAGCAGAAATCACTGTAGGCGAGTTTGCAAGAGGTATGGAAACCGTATTCGGGCTCGAAGAAAACTCACTCACAAGCTATACAAGAACATACGCACAGCTTCAGGCGGATGGTGCTGTTCCGGCTAAAGTATCACTTGCGGAAGTGAGCAAAGCAGAAATTACGGAAACTGCAGACTATGACGCAGATCTGACCACAACAGCTGACGGCGACTTAACAATTACAGTTAACCAGGTGCCGGGCGGTACGATCACTGTTTATAACAACAGCGCGTTTGAAAGCGGCACAGGCGATGTTCCGGCTAATGTTACAGCAAGCTCGGTATTTGCCGATAACGAATATATGACAATGACTGCTCCGGCTGAGCTTGTTGCAGGATCAGACAAGAGCGGCGTATTTAACGGTAACAGCGATGTTTCTATAAATTATATTGAGTTCCGTAATGCAAGTCCGGAAAAGATAGTAAAATATCTTTCAAAGGCAGACGGTATAATCACCGTATATGCTCGATTCAATGATAACAAGGCGATTGAGCTTGTCGGAGACGGACAGACACAGTCCCAGACATTGCCGGGCGAAGGTACAGGAGCTACCGTTTACGGCACTGTACAGTTTAACGTAAAAGCAGGCGTTGAGTATAATCTCTATGCGCGCGGCGGTACGGGCAGATTGTACGGAGTAAAATATGAATCGAACGACTATCCGCAGAGCACAACGACACTTGCGGCAAACGAAGGCGATGAGATCAGAGTGGTTGCAGTGCCTGAAAGCGGTTATCTTAACGACTCGATCCTCGTAAACGGCGAGGCTGTAGCAAGCGGTAAGGAGTATACATTCAAGGTTTCAGGCAACACAACTGTTTCCGCTACATACAGAACAGAGTCAGAATTTGTTGAAACAACTATTATAGCAA
>JAFLUC010000045.1 GCA_022509005.1 Oscillospiraceae bacterium
TGCTTTTAGGCTCGCATACCGATGTCCGCGGCAGCGCAAAGGGCATTGAAACGCTTATAAAAATGGCGCGCCAATGCGTTGACAGCAAAATATTGATCGTATCTCCGATCCTGATTGACGAGGCAGTCGCGGAACATCCGGTCTTCTCGCCGCTTTACGGCGGACTTCGGGCAGTTGAGATGTCAAAGGAGCTTGCGCCGGAATTCAAAGCGGTCGCGGATAAAAACGGCTGCGAATTCATGAATGCGGCTGATTTCGCAAAAGCATCCAAGCTTGACGGAGTACATATGGACAGCGATAATCACGGAAAATTAGCGTCCGCGATCGCGGATAAAATCAAGGAGATTTTCGCATAACAACGATAAGACTTTTGTAATACCGCCGAATGACTTTACAAAAATCAAGTAATGACAAAAGAAAAGCGTGAGCAATTCCTACTCACGCTTTCATAGTTTTTATAAGTGAAATAATAGCCTGTATCTGTTCAGAATTTAATCCTTCTGTTGAAATTGTTACTTCGGGCGTGTTCCTATCCTTCCCTAAAAGATAATCTGTACTGCATTTATACAAGTACGAAAGAGCAAGCAGAATTTCTGTACTCGGTGTTCGTTCGCCCGTTTCATAAGCAGATACAACAGAGGGAGATATTTCAAGCTGTTTTGCGACGGCTCGTTGTGACAAACCGAATTTTATTCTCATTTCCTGTAATCTTTGGGGTAATCCATTAATCATATTGTGTACACCTCCAACACTTATTGTATGTATGATATTATCACTTTAGGAGTTTGTATTATACACTTAGAGTGTTGACAAATTAAGTAATGCGTGTTATAATGGTATAAAATGAATACACTGCGAGGAGGATAAAAATGGCAGATACAAAAGTATTTAAACTAATGAACGGAGTTACCGTTGAAATGGTTGGTGCGGCTGTAGAGGGTTTCCTAAGAGATCAAAAAGGAATGATTACACAGTCAGGACAGACACCTGAAGGATATGTTGTTCAAGGAAAACAGGAGGCGAGTGGTTGGAAGCGTCTTTCCGGTACAGATCAGGCAATAAGCGTACAGATTTTTAAAGCCGATGAAATAATTAATGTAACAGCAGGCTTCGGCAGATGGTCAGATAAGATTGGTGCTGGTGTTGTCGGTGCATTACTATTTTCACCGCTTGCGATAACTGCGGCTATAGGTGCGGTTATGCAGAAAAAGCTGCCTGTTGAGATATTTGACTTTATAGAGAAATTTATTCTTACAGGCGGTCAGAGTGCGTCAATAGGACTATATGGCGGAAAGATGGTTTCGGAAGATGAAATATTATGTCCGTCATGTAAAACCGTCAATGCTAAGGGCATGAAGTTTTGTAAAGAGTGTGGAACAAAGCTGTTAAAGTCATGCGGAGAATGTGGTGCGGATATTCCGCAAGGAGTTAAATTCTGCCCTGAATGCGGAAAGCCTATTGTCACGGAACAGAATTGTCCTAAGTGCTGCACTGCATATAAGGATGGACAAAAATTCTGTCTTGAATGTGGAACATCATTGTTAGAAAAATAATAATAATAGAAAACACAATTCAGACCGTATGTGTAAGAGCATGCGGTCTTTTATATTGTTAAACAGTGGTAATATGGAAACCGCTAATATATCTTAAATCAGCCTATAAAGCATAAATGGCTCGAAACCTTAGGTTTCAAGCCATTTATTGGTGCCGATGACCGGGGTCGAACCGGTACGGGAGAAAAGTCCCACGGGATTTTAAGTCCCGGGCGTCTGCCAATTCCGCCACATCGGCTTATTCACAACAAAGTATATTATACACTGTTTTCCGTTGTTTGTCAATATTTTTTTCTTATTTTTTTATCGTATATGAAAAAGCTCCGGAAATCATCTCCCGGAGCTTAGCTTTTAATATATACGAATTAGTTGTTGCCTGCCATTGCCGCAACCTCTGCTGCGAAATCGTCTTCCTTCTTCTCAAGACCCTCGCCTGTTTCAAAACGAACATAGCTCTTGAGTGTTATCGGAGCGCCAACCTTCTTTGATACAGCGTCAAGATACTTCTCAACGTTTTCCTTGTTCTCAGCCTTAACGTATGTCTGCTGGAGGAGACATACCTCTGCAAGCTCCTTGTTAAGACGACCTGTAACCATCTTCTCAATGATCGCATCCGGCTTTGAAGCATTCTTCGGATCATTCTTAGCCTGAGCAACGAGAATCTCCATCTCGTGATCCTTATAATCCTGCGGAACATCTGATGATGAAAGATACTTCGGATTGAGCGCTGCAACCTGCATTGCAACGTTCTTGAGTGCCTCGTTTACGTCAGCGTTATCTGCCGGAGCGTCAGCCTCAACGAGTACGCCGATCTTACCTGCTGCGTGAATGTATGCAACTACTGCGCCGTCTGTTGCAACTCTTGCAAATCTTCTGATGTTCATGTTCTCACCGATCTTAACGATCTTCTCTGTGAGCATATCGCTGATTGTTGTGCCGTCAATTGTAACTGCCTTGAGCGCTTCAACGTCTGCCGGATCATTCTCGGCAACAGCCTTTGCAACTGTTCCTACGAACTCCTGGAACTCTGCGTTCTTTGCAACGAAGTCTGTCTCTGAGTTAACCTCAACAAGAACACCAACACCGTTTGCGATATATTCCTTAACTATACCCTCTGCCGCAACTCTGCCTGACTTCTTAGCTGCCTTTGCAAGACCCTTTTCTCTCAAGATCTCTACAGCCTTATCCTTGTCGCCGTCAGCCTCTGTAAGAGCCTTCTTACAGTCCATCATGCCGCAGCCTGTCATTTCTCTTAATTCTTTAACATCCTTAGCTGAAAATGCTGCCATGTTATTATTCCTCCCAGTTAATTACTATATATTATTCAGCGTCTTCTTCTACAACAGTTTCTTCTGCTGCTTCTACTGCTGCATCCTCGCCCTGCTTACCTTCGATTATAGCATTTGAAATTGTTGATGCTATGAGCTTTACCGCACGGATAGCGTCATCGTTACCCGGAATTACATAGTCAACCTCGTCCGGGTCACAGTTTGTATCAACGATTGCAACAACCGGAATACCAAGCTTCTTAGCCTCTGCTATAGCGATCTTTTCCTTTCTCGGGTCAACAACGAACATAGCACCCGGAAGATCCTTCATATCCTTGATACCGCCGAGGTTCTTTTCAAGCTTATCTCTCTGGTTCTTAAGGATTGTAACCTCCTTCTTCGGGAGCGCATCGAATGTGCCGTCCTCTTCCATCTTATTGATCTGAGCAAGTCTTGCGATTCTCTTCTCAATTGTCTGGAAGTTTGTGAGCATACCGCCGAGCCATCTGTTGTTTACGTAGTACATGCCAACACGCTCTGCCTCTTCCTTGATTGAGTCCTGAGCCTGCTTCTTTGTACCAACGAAAAGAACGCTCTTGCCTGATGCTGCAACGTCTCTTACGAAGTAGTAAGCCTCTTCAACCTTCTTAACTGTCTTCTGAAGGTCGATGATGTAGATACCGTTTCTCTCTGTGAAGATATACGGAGCCATTTTAGGGTTCCATCTTCTTGTCTGGTGTCCGAAATGAACACCTGCTTCCAAAAGCTGTTTCATTGAAATTACGTTAGCCATTTTTTATTTCCTCCTATGGTTTGTTTCCTCCGCATAATGCTTGTTCTTACGCCAACCGCGGCTTTTCGTGCCATTGACGCGCGCAGCGTTTAACACATATACGGCAACAGGCGCAGACATTATGCGTGTGTAATTTTCATACTGAGTTATTGTACCATTTCAGTTTTGTTTTGTCAACCCTTTTTTCTCAAAAAATTGCTTAATATCTCAAAAAACCGCCTTTGATCTCTGTTAAGGAATAATTTAACCGAAAATCGGAAATGCTTAGTTAAAAAGCGTAGATTTCCGCATGGAAAGGAGTTGATTTTGGAATGCTTATAATTGTGATAAGAACGCTTATTCTGTATGCCGTTGTGATATTTTCTCTCAGGATTATGGGAAAGCGACAGATCGGCGAGCTGCAGCCTTCTGAACTTGTTGTGGCGATAATGATTTCAGACCTTGCAACCGTTCCGATGGAGTCTATAAATATTCCGCTTATCACAGGTATAATACCTGTTTTTACATTAATATTTGCAGAGGTTATTCTGTCGTTTGCAGGACTTAAAAGCCGTACTGCGCGCAAAATTATCGCAGGATCACCGTCTGTTGTAATATATGACGGTGTAATAAACGAAAGAGAACTTTCCAGGATGCGGTTTAATCTCGACGACTTACTGGAGGAACTGCGGCTCATGGGATTCTTTAATATATCCGATGTCGCTGTGGCAGTTCTCGAAACGAGCGGCAAGATTTCTGTTATTCCAAATGATAATGCCCGCACCGCTACGGTTGATGATCTGAAACTTAAAGGAGTACGGCACGATGGACTTCCCTGCTCGATTATTATCGACGGTAAACTCAATCAATATGAGCTTAAACGGAGCGGAAAGAGTCTTGACTTTATAAAATCCGAAATCGCAAAAAAAGGCGCCGGAAAAATCAGTGATGTATTCATCCTTTCAATAGACCCTGAGGGTGATATATATATACAAATGAAGGAAAAAGCGACAAAAAGGAGAAAACACGGATGAAAAGCTTTATAGTTTCACTTATAATCGCCGCGCTGCTGCTTTTGGGAAGTTTTTTCTATATGTCCCGGCTTGAAAAAATCTCCGATGAACTGTATAAAATAAACGCAAGCATCGCCGAAGCGCTGCGAAACGAGGAATACGAGCTTGCGCAAAGCAAAATTCCCGAGCTTGAAAGCGCGATCTCTGACTATGAGATATTTTGCGCGTCCTGGGAGAACCATGAGCACATAGACGCAATGGAATCCACAATTGCAGAGATGAAAATCTACGCTGAAAGCCGACATCAATCAGACGCGCTTGCAAAATCGAATGCTTTGGCTTTTCTTTTTGAACATCTCCCGAAAAATTCGCGGCTGAAATTAGAGAATATACTATGATATGGGTATAATTACAAGAATTATCTTGACAAAACGCTCTTTTTGGTATATTATATACTAAAAGATCAAAGGAGTAGGCTGGTCATTCCGCTTTGCGGAACTGCTCGCCTATGCAACCAAGGCTGGTTGTTCCGCTTTGCAGAACTGCTCGCCTATGCAACCAAGGAGGATGAATATGAAAAAGAAAACTCTATGCACGTTGATCGCTGTTTCAGCCCTTACCGCATCATTAAGCGGCTGCGGCTGTTCTATGACCGGAGATCCCAAGCCGACAGAAGCACCTGTTGTTCAGTCTGCGCCGGTTATATATGTGGCTGATGAATACGCACTTCTCGACGGATATACAT
The DNA here is from genome assembly GCA_022509005.1 of Oscillospiraceae bacterium. Lineage (GTDB taxonomy): Bacteria > Bacillota > Clostridia > UBA1381 > UBA1381 > Ornithomonoglobus. Next base: position 5,352 of record JAFLUC010000045.1, read on the forward strand.
TATATCAGAGCTCAGACAGCGGTTTCTCAATTCAGATCCCGGAGGGCAGCGCAGTTTCCGGAGAAGATCCGGGAAATGTTTCAATCGAAATTGCCGGTGCATTTGCCAATCCTGATGCGATCAACATAACAAAATCACCTGCCGATCAGGCTCCGACAGCCGTAAATTCAGTAGAGGGGCTTCTGCAGATGCTTCAGGACGATGATTCAATCGATGTTACAGCATTCTATGTGCTTAACAAGAATGAGGGATATGAAGGATTCAAATACCACTATACATCAGTTGATGATCCGCAGATCAAAGGAATAAAGAGTTATTATTACTGCGCTGACGGTTCGGCATACATCGTAAATGCCACGATCTACAACGGCGGCGATGATTCAAATGTTTTGGCAATCAACACAATCGTTGATACATTCATCAGTTATCTTTAATTTTTACACAAAAAACAAGAATGAGCGGGGTTCGCAATATCCCGCTCATTATTATTTTATGATACATCCTTTAGACGGATTTCTTAAATATCAGGTTCAAAGCTGGGCATCATACGGAGCTTGAAAAGATTTGCCGCATGCTTTTTATCTATGCTTTCCTTTTTCGCCATATCCGCTATCTCGCCCGTGCGTATATAAATATCCAGCTCTGCATAGGTGAATCCAAGATTATCCTCATCAGTCTTTCCGCAAAGACCGTCTATCGGCGTTTTATTGACCAACTCCTTAGGCAGTCCCAAGAGATATCCTATCTCCTTTAATTCCGTTACCGTAAGATGTGACAAAGGCGAGAAATCGCCTGCCGCGTCACCGTATCTTGTAGAGTAGCCTACCCAGTCCTCGGAAAGATTGCAGGTATTGGCAACACGTCCGTTTACAGACTGGCTTACCGCGTAGAGTACAGACATTCTGATTCGCGGTGGAAGATTTATTCTTGTCTGCTCGCTTATTGCAAGCTCCTCGGGTATACTGTTAAGCACACCGTCCACAGCGTCCTTGATATTCACAACATAATGCTTTATTCCAAGATGATTAACAAGCATATATGCCATATCAATATCATGCTGCTCCCCCTGCGGCATCAGAACTCCTATAACTCTGTCTTTTCCAAGCGCTTCAACGCAGAGCGCGGCTGTGATAGAGCTGTCCTTTCCGCCTGATATTCCGACTACAGCGTTGCAGCCCGATCCGTTCTTTTCAAAAAAATCTCTTATCCATTCAATACATTCATTTTTAATTTTTTCAGCGTTAAACATCAAAAATCCTCCTTACATTAATTACAATTATCTTTATTATAACATTTAAAAATCATTTTTACAAGATGAATATTATTCTTTATTGAATATACCGCAAAAAAAGTCACCCGAAGGTGACTTTTCGATTAACCCTGTGTATTATAACTATAGTTCGGAGCTTCCTTTGTGATATAGATATCATGCGGGTGTGACTCCTTTAAGCCTGCGCCTGTTATTCTGATGAACTTGCCGTTTTCCTTAAGTGCTTCGATCGTCGGTGTTCCGCAATAGCCCATGCCGCTTCTCAATCCGCCCAAAAGCTGGAATACAGTATCTGATAACGGTCCCTTATAAGGTACTCGACCTTCAACACCCTCGGGAACGAGCTTCTTTGAGCCTGTCTGGAAATAACGATCCTTTGAACCCTTTTCCATTGCCGCGAGCGAGCCCATGCCGCGATATACCTTAAAGCGTCTGCCCTGATAAATCTCAAATTCACCCGGTGCCTCGTCACAGCCGGCAAGCAGACTTCCCATCATGATTACATCCGCGCCTGCCGCGATCGCCTTTACGCAGTCGCCGCTGTACTTGATGCCGCCGTCGGCAATCACAGGGATACCGTGCTTCTTCGCCTCCTGACAAGCGTCATAAATCGCCGTGATCTGCGGTACGCCTATACCTGCAACAACTCTTGTTGTACAAATTGAACCCGGTCCGATACCAACCTTTATACAGTCAGCTCCCGCTTCAATAAGCGCCTTTGCTGCCTCTGCAGTAGCTATGTTACCTGCGATAACCTGTAAATCAGGATATGCAGCCTTTATTTCCTTAACCTTATTTATGATATTCTTTGAATGTCCGTGAGCCGAATCAAGGCATATAACATCAACACCAACATCAACAAGCGCCTTAACTCTTTCAAGACAATCCGCTGTTACGCCTACAGCTGCGCCTGCTAAAAGTCTGCCCTGCGAGTCACGCGCTGAATTCGGATACTGAACAGCCTTTTCAATATCCTTTATCGTAATAAGTCCCTTTAAATGCTTTTCCTTATCAACTATCGGAAGCTTCTCCACTTTATATTTAGAAAGGATTTCCTGAGCCTTTGCAAGATCCGTACCCTCGGCAGCGGTTATGAGATTTTCCGTAGTCATTGATTCCTCGATTTTCTTTGAAAAATCCGTTTCAAATCTGAGGTCACGGTTTGTGATAATACCTATAAGTACATTGTCATCATCAACAATCGGAACGCCTGAAATTTTATACTTGCCCATAAGCTCGTCAGCGTCCTTCAAAGTGTGATTTCTTGAAAGGCTGAACGGATTTGCTATAACGCCGTTTTCTGAACGCTTAACCTTGTCAACCTCCTGCGCCTGCTGCTCAATTGTCATATTCTTGTGGATGATACCGATACCGCCTTCACGCGCGATTGCAATTGCCATCTGTGACTCGGTTACCGTATCCATAGCCGAGCTCATAAACGGTATGTTAAGCTTGATCTTTCTTGTAAGATGTGTGCTGAGATCCACCATATTCGGTGTAACGTCTGATTCCTGCGGGATGAGGAGCACATCATCAAATGTGAGTCCCTCTTTTACGAACTTATCCATGCTCTTTTACTCCTTTCCTTTATAGCTTTAAAATAATTATAATATATTTAACTTATTCTAACAAAAACTCAGACTTTTTTCAACAATTTTATTCTAAATTTTTCATCTTTATCAAATATTATCAATATATGTCTTTAAAGTCCTGTGCATTGTAGCAAAATCACTAATTTTAAATATTTCTGTCTTTATAGCCGCCGCACCTCGCATTCCTTTTATATACCATGCAATATGCTTCCGCGCCTCTTTTATGCCGCGGCTCTCACCCTTTTCGGCGATGAGACGCTCAATATGCCCCAGAGCTGTAGTTAGCCGTTCCTTAGGTTCGGGCATGGTTCTTACCTCACCACTCCCGATAAGCTCATGGATCTGTGTAAAGATCCACGGATTACCCTGCGCGCCCCTCGCGACCATCACAGCGTCACAGCCGGTATATTCAAACATTCTTACAGCGTCACCGGCAGAAAATATATCTCCGTTTCCTATGACGGGAATTTTTAATTCATCCTTGATACGCTTAATAACATCCCAGTCAGCTTTGCCGCTGTAAAATTCTTTTCTCGTTCTGCCGTGCACCGCTACGGCCGCAGCGCCGTTGTCCTCTAAAATATGCGCGCACAAAATTGAATTATCGCTGTCCCATCCCTTGCGGAATTTTACCGTTACCGGAACGGGCGACACATCTGATACCGCGCGCACGATTTTCCCCATCAGCTCCGGGGTTTTCATAAGCGCAGAGCCGTCTCCGTTATTTACTATCTTAGGCGCGGGACATCCCATATTTATATCGATAATATCAGGCTTGAACTCCATCACCTTCGGCACGATTTCCGCCATGATCTCCGGCTCTGAACCGAATATCTGTATGGCGCACGGGCTTTCACCAGCCATATTCATAAGCGATGCAGTTTTTTTATCATTATAATACAGCCCCTTCGCGCTTATCATCTCACTGTAGACCACCCCCGCGCCGAAGCTGCGGCAGATCTCGCGAAACGGCTTGTCTGTTATCCCCGCCATCGGCGCGAGAAAAATATTATTTTCAAATTCTGTATTTCCGATTCTGATCATTTTTACTCTCTTTATGTTAAAGAATAAGGGCGGAGTATACCGCCCTTATTTGTTTTTAGTATTCCCAGTATGTTACAAGATCATATAGACGACTTAAAACCGTTATCGCCTGCTGAACCGTCACCGGATCTGCCGGATAAATCTTGTTGCTGTCGTCAAGCGCAAGAATTCCCTTGTCTATGCACCACATAATTGAGAACCTGCCCCAGTTTGCAATCTTATTTGAATCGGCAGGGTTCCTGTTGTATTTCGTATCTACAAACACGAACTTCTCCGCAGTGCGCACAAGCATTACCGCAGCCTCCTGACGTGTTATCTGTCCGTCAGGATCAAAAATTGCGTCATCGCGTCCCGTTATTATTCCCATCGCAAACAGCTGATCAATAGCCTCGTCACGTCCGGAGCAGTCATAAAAGTTTCCGAGCGTGTATGATATACCATTTGCATTCATATAGTCATCAAGACTCACATAATTTTGTGATACACAAATGAAGTTTGCTATAAGAACGGCCATACCCTCGCGTGTGATATTGCTCGCATACTTATCCGTAAACTCGTACGGTACAAGATTTTTCGCCGCCGCCGTTTTGATCTCGTTTATTGCCCACTCATCCTGAGGCAGCTTCAAAAAATCTTTAGATGTGCTTGCAGTACGCAGGATACCGCCATATGCAGCCTCATCGCTGTCAAAAAAATCTGACTCCGCATATCTGAGCGAAGATGTGTCGCCCGCCGACGGCATATAACAGATAAAATTATCTGAGCCATACGTTCCGATCTGTATTCCTGAATTGAAATAATAGCTTATCTGTACTCCGCTTGTGGTGGTGAAATTAATGCATGTTCCGCGGAACGGAGTAGGATTTACCTTTCTCCAGACAGTGAGATTGCTTGCGGAATAATAAAAGTCCCTTATCTCTGTTCTCGTTAAATCCTTATATATATTTCCGTCTATATTACAGATCGTAGCCGATGCAATGTCATCCGCGTCATAAATTGATAACGCCTCCGCAAATGTCATTGAATTTGGCAGATCTACAACATTATATGCCATTGCCTGTCCTTGTATGCAAATTACAATCGCAGCCATTATGGCAGCTATACGCTTTAAAATACCCCTCACCTCCATAGTTATCATGCTGCATACGGCTTGATTACAGCAGTGCTGCCATCATCAAGCTGTAAATACAATTCAATATATCTTTTGTCCTCCGGATCTATATACCCGTCAAGGATTATGAAGTGCTCGAGTGCGCTTTCATCAATTGTGCCGCCCTCAACTTCCCTATATCCGCCCGGAGTATAGCTGCCTGTATAAATTATATTATACAGCATTTTGTCATTATATGTCTTATAAAGATTTCGTCCGTATATAGTTGAAATATCCTTCATGTTATTGAGCGAAACCACATAGCTTCCGTTCTCCTCTGAGTACATGTATATTCCGCCCGTTACCATTATATCGGTAAAACACGTTCCTGTAAGATCGGAAAGCATATAGCCGCAGTCTATATTATTTCTCTGATTCGTCTCCGTACCCTTTCCGCTTATAAGAAGCTGCTGTGCATATGTAATCGTTGCCGGATAGGAACCGTCGGTTATAGGAGTAAGTATTCCGCTGTTATAATGATAAAAATGCGCAGTCAGAACATCGCCGTTCTCTGTCATTACAATTTCCTTAGTTCCGTCTGTTTCACAGAGATCAACAACAGCTATGGAATATGCGCTCGTGACTGAACCCAGACCGGCTGTATAATCAATACCGTTTACAGTGAACACCTGCGTAGAATTTAATGTCGATTCGTCAGCGGTGCTGAAGGTTATATTTTCAGGAACTCCATCCCCGTCAAGATCAGCTGAACCAGATACGCCTGTACCTTTAAGATAAAGCTCCGAAGCGTCTTCAAGTGTTCTGAATCCTAGTTTAAGAAATGCGTATGGTCTGTACGGCTTTCCGGTTGTTGAGACAAGAACCATACTGTGATGACCATCCCATGTAACGGCATAATCCATCGCCTCGGCAATAGCACGCACAGGAATAAGAGTTCTGTTATTTTCAATTATAGCCGGTGAATCAAGCTCTATTCGCTCACCGTTTTTATACATTGCGCTGTCGCCGTATTTTATTGTGACAGTATAATCTCCCTTAGATATTGATGCTGTTTGCGTTTCCTGATCCCAATCTACCACAGCGCCTGCTTTCTCAAACACGGCACGGATAGGAACCATCGTATAGCCCGGATCAACAATAACGGGATTCTGGTCAAATTCAACCGTTTCATTATCTACCTTTACTGTTATAATATCAGCCTCTGCATATGCGTTTACCGCAAATGCCGCGCTTATTCCCGCAGCGGCTGCCGCTGCGATAAAGAGTTTTAATGCTTTCATATTAATATTCTCCTTTCACATCAGTTAAGAATACAATACCTTTCCATATATTCCTCCATTTTCGGAATCATATCATCGTACTTGCCCGAAGCCTTGAGATACTCATAGATATCCGCAACCGTTACTATTGCGTGAACCTTTATGCCAAAGTCCTCACCGACCTCCATGATTGCCGTTTTACCCGGAGTTTTTCCGACCTCGCAGCGATTTACCGATATAAACATATCCTTTACCTCTACATCCGCCGCGCCTGTGAGAATAGGCATTGTTTCACGGATCGCCGTTCCTGCTGTAATCACATCCTCGATAATTATAACTCGGTCTCCGTTCTGCGGCTTATAGCCCACAAGCGAACCGCCCTCGCCGTGATCCTTTTCCTCCTTGCGGTTGAAGAAATACGGCTTATCGATGTCGTATTCATTATAAAGAGCCGCCGCGCAGCCTGCCGCAAGCGGAATACCCTTATACGCGGGTCCGAACATACAGTCAAAGCCCTCGCCTACTGCTTCTTTAACGAGCGCGGCATAGAACTTGCCGAGGGTTGCGATCTGCTTTCCTGTACGATAGTTTCCGGTATTTACGAAATACGGTGTATTTCTTCCACTCTTTGTAACAAAATCACCGAATCGGAGCACGTCCGATTCCATCATAAACTCTATAAATTCCTTTTTAGCATCTGTAATCATAGCTTCTGCCTCCTAAAACCAGCCTTTATATTATCTGAAGCCATTACGGCTTACACGTATTCATAATATCATTATATCATACATTTTTGATTTTGTAAACCTATATAATGCAAAAAAACAGAGACCCCATAAGAGTCTCTGCATAATATATTATTCTTTGTCCGAATTATCCTTTGAACCGTCTTCCCCAGACTTCTGCTCAGCCTCTTCTGCTTCTTTCTTTGCAGCGTCCTCCTCGGCCTTCCGCTTATCATTTTCTTCCTTGGTCTGCTTTTCAACAGTATTTCTTATCTCGCCCCATGTTGTGTCGAGCGTGACTTCATCGCCAAGGTTATAATATTCCTTGAACATATCAAACTGTTCTTCTCCGACATAATAGCGAAGCGTGGTCTTATCCAAAGCCGCACCAAGCGTCATATCTTCAGTGACACTGTCGTCCCAGCCCATTTCCTCTTTCATAGTGTCAAGTGTATAAAAGCCGCCTCCGAAAATCTCTATATATCTTTTCAAAGGTATCATGTTCTGAACCGCATTTGTGTTCGTATCCTCCGTCATATCCTTAGGCAAGCCAAAATATTCAATGAATTCGTCAAACTCCATACCGCGCGCATCTGCAAGCTCTCCTGCGGTCATACCATCTATGTCAATATACATACTGTTATAATTGTTGTGTTTGCCAATTCTATTACCGCCTATTACACCCGTAAGAAGAAGCACGACTATAGCTGCGATAATTGTTATACCTGCAGCAACAGCTATAATAATCTTAGGTGAAAGCCCCGGTGTTACTTTGTTTTCCGGGTCCGCCTCGGAATCATCACTAATATAAATTCCGCTTTCCTTCGGGGCTCCTGCAAACACAGATGATTTCTTGCCTTCTTCATCTGCATCCGGTGCTATCTCTTCCGGTGCTATGCTGCCGTCTGCGGTCTCTAACGCTGCTATATCCTCCGGTGTTACGACACCGTCATTCTCTTCTGCTGCGTCTGATTCGTTCTTTAAATTTTCCTCGTTCATTATCCTGTCTGCTCCTTTTATATATTATTCTGCATCAGCTGCATCCGTATTAATTGCCATATCCGGGTCAATTTCTGTATCTGCATCGATTGCCATATCAGAATCAATTACCATATCTGTGCCCATTTCCATACCTTCGGCTGACGCTGCGCTCTGCTGCATCTGATAGTACATCATATACTGACTCTTTATATCAAGATCAGTTGTATCTATCGTCACATCATCACCAAGCTCTAATGATGTCTTGAATTCTTTGAAATCATCCTCTGTAATCTCTATTCCATTAAGCTTCGCAAAATTTCTAAGCGGCATCTTCTCATACGCCTTCTGCTCCTCATCCTTTGCGCTGAGACCCGCGTTTTCAAGACCGCAATAGGTGAAGAACTCATCAAGCTCCATGCCCATATAATCCGCTCTCTCTCCTATTGTTGCGCTGTTTGAATTAAGTCTTTCCTGAAGTGCTTCACGCGCCCGACGCTTTATTCCGTCCTTTATTACACCCGAAACAGCAAATACACCAAGTGCAAAAACGACTACTATTACAGCAATCATAAGCTTGGAAATGCTATTGCCTGAAACTTTTTTTGATACAAAATTTTTTGCCATTGTTTATTCTCCTTCCGAAAATGTATAAATTAATATACAAATGCTTGATTAAAACCACTGTAAAAACAGTGGCCTTAATACACCCTTTGTTCATACACATTCTATATAATACCACGAACAGAGTAAAAAATCAATATTAATTTGTTAATATTCTGAAAATTATCTTTAATTTCCCACTCTCTCAACAAGCTTCTGAATCTTCTGAACCGGATCAAGAAGATGTGAGATCGTTTCATCATGATTGAGCGTATTTATAAGAAGCGACATATACTTTGACATATCAACCTCATAATACCATTCGCGTGAAGCAAGTCCAGGATCTCTGTAAATAAGATTCGTTGTGAATACCTTATCAATAATTCCATCTGAATACGCCTTGTCAAACACCTCGAGTCCGTTTACGAAAAGACCAAAGGACGCAAATGCGAATATTCTCTTTGCTCCCTGATTCTTGAGCTTTGTTGCTACGTCTATAAGCGACTCACCCGAAGCGATCATATCGTCAACGATAATAACGTCCTTACCCTCGACCTCTCTTCCGAGATACTCGTGAGCAACTATCGGGTTCTTGCCATGTACGACTCTTGAATAGTCACGACGTTTATAGAACATACCGAGATCGAGCTGAAGCACCGATGAATAGTACATACATCTCGCCATACCGCCCTCATCCGGTGAAATAACGATCGTATCAAACTTATTGAACTTCACATCCGGAGCTGCCTTTGAAAGCGCCTTTATCATCTGATATGTCGGCTGTATATCGTCAAAGCCCGAAAGCGGGATAGAGTTCGAAATACGAGGATCGTGCGCGTCAAATGTGAGTATATTTGTTACACCCATCTGAGCCAGTTCCTGGAGCATAAGCGCCGCGTCAAGCGACTCACGGCCGTTTCTTCTGTGCTGTCTTCCCTCATAGAGCATTGTCATTACCACGGTTATTCGGCGAGCCTTACCGCCCATTGCGGATATGATTCGCTTAAGATCCTGATAATGGTCGTCCGGGCTCATATGGTTCTCATAGCCGTACATCTTATAAGTAACGCCATGATTGAAGCAGTCGCAGATGATATATACATCATGTCCTCTTACCGATTCCTCGATTATGCCTTTACCCTCGCCTGTTCCGAATCTCGGGCAGGTAACATGGGTTACATATGTATCGACATCCTCAAGATCCGAACGCATGTTTCTTAAATACCAGTCGATCTTTTCCGTGAATTTCTCACAGCCCTTCATGCTGATTACAGCAAGCTTTCCGACTGTAGGCGTTGCGTCTGTTGACACATCCTGAAATGAATTGGTCATTGTTTCTCTCCTTTTTGTCCGGAAGCGCAGACTAAATTTTTCTGCTGCTTAACATTATGTTTACAATATTGATTATAACATCTTTTTCTTTTTTTTGCAATTATTATATACGAGCATTTTAGCCTAAATTTCGACATGACTATTGACGAAAAATAGGTAAAAATACCTAAGTCCAAAAAAACAAAGGATAACTCGCGGGGCATCTGCCCCGCCGGTTATCCTTCCTTATATTATCCTTCCATGTGTCTACCCAAAAATCCGGCAGCGGTCTCGGCAAGTTTCTCTTCAATCTCCGATCCCCTCTCGCCTTCCTTCATTACGAACACCACCGAGCCTATGGTGTCACCCTCTGAAATGATCGGCACAACAACTCCGGCATTGTATTTATCATTGCCGTCGGCAATCGATACCGTTCTGCCCGATTCATAGCTCACTGTCGCCTTCTCATTCATAAGATCATCAAGCTCATGTGATACACGCTTTTCGATAAGCTCCTTCTTAGGTACGCCCGATACTGCTATTACGTTGTCACGGTCTGTTATACATGCGCCGTGTCCGCTCGCCTTTGCAAGCGTTTCAACATAATTATCAGCGAAATCTCCCAATTCGCCTATCGGTGAATATTTCTTAAATATTACCTCTCCATCCTTTTCGGTAAAAATCTCGAGCGGATCTCCTTCACGGATACGCATTGTGCGTCTTATTTCCTTAGGGATTACTACCCTGCCGAGATCATCTATTCTTCTGACAATTCCGGTTGCTTTCATATAGCTATTCCTCCTCGTATAGTTAAAACATAGTTAATTGCTTTGTTTATGGTTTTATTATGTGACAAGGATTTTCTTTTATACAGATATTTTTAAATAGCAAAATTTTCATCTTGATTAATTTTTTTGACAGAAAAGAAAATTTTCCAAACCTCTTTATTTTTCATTTAATATGTAGTATAATAAATGTAATGGATTTTAATTTTTCAGGGAGGAATTACAGTGGATTATAATATTGATTATTTACAGCTCTTAAAAGAGCAGTATCCCAATATACAGCTTGCGTGCGCCGAGATAATTTCACTGGAATCGCAAAAAAAGCTGCCTAAGCCTACAGAACATTTTATGAGCGATATTCACGGTGAATACGAGTCGTTTCTTCATATTCTTCGCAACGGCTCCGGCGTTATAAAGGATAAGATTGACGCAATCTTTGAGCATACGCTCTCGGAAAAGGAGCGCGACACGCTTTCTACGATCATATACTACCCGGAAAGCAAGATCGATCTCATCAAAAGAGAAATTGACAATCTTGACGACTGGTATAAAATAACACTCTATCGTCTTATTGAGGTTTGCCGCCTTGTAGCGTCAAAATATACGCGGTCAAACATACGAGAGCTGCTGCCCCGGAAATTCGGCAGGATCATAGACGAGCTTCTTCATGCCGATACTGACTTCGGCTCTGATAAGGAGATGTATTACAATCAGAGTATTATCTCGATTATCGAGCTTGGACAGGCTGACGCGTTCATCGTTGAGATCGCGCACCTTATACAGAATCTCGCGATCGGCAAGCTGCATATTATAGGCGATATTTTTGACAGAGGACCGCGCGCGGATATTATTCTTGACAGGCTCATGAACTACCACAGTGTTGATATTCAATGGGGAAACCATGATGTTGAATGGATGGGAGCGGCTGCCGGAAACCTCGCATGTATTGCAAACGTAATTGCCATTTCAACAAAATACTGTAATTTCGACTGCATTGAGGACGGATACGGGATCAATCTGAGACCGCTCACAGTCTTTGCGCTCGGCACATATGCCGATGATCCTTGCACATGCTTTATACCGCGGAATCCGAATTCCGTAAATATCAGCAAGAACGATGAGGCATTCTGGGCAAAGCTGCACAAGGCCATTTCTATTATCCGCTTCAAGCTTGAAGGACAGATCATACAGCGTCACCCGGAATTCCTAATGGAAAACCATCTTATGCTTGATAAGATAGATTATAAGGCGGGCACAATAACGCTTGAGGGAAAAACATACAAGCTGCTTGACGATAATTTCCCGACCGTTATACCCGAAATGCCGTACGAGCTTACACAGGACGAAAAGGATCTTATGGATTCGCTGCGCGCGTCATTTATGCATTCGGAAAAGCTTCAGCAGCATGTCCGGTTTATCTACAATAAAGGCTCAATGTATCTTGTCGCTAACCATAACGTGCTTTATCACGGCTGTATTCCGATGACTCCGGACGGCGAATTTGCGGAATATGAAATAGCCGGAAAGAAAGTAAAGGGCAAGGCGCTTTTAGACCGCGCCGAACAGGTCGCGCGTATAGGATATTACGGCAAGCCGGGAAGCGCCGAGAAGAAATACGGTGAGGATTTCCTGTGGTATCTCTGGTGCGGCATAGGCTCGCCGGTATACGGCAAAAACAAAATGACCTCATTTGAGCGGTATTTCATTGAAGATCACGACACATGGGAGGAAATAAAGGACCCGTATTTCCATCTTGTTGAGAATGTGAATATCTGCGAAAAGCTTCTCAGAGAATTCGGGGTTAATCCTGAAAGCTTCTCTCATATTATAAACGGTCATGTTCCGGTAAAACTCACGAAGGGTGAAAGCCCGGTAAAAGCCGGAGGCAAGCTGCTCGTTATTGACGGTGGACTTTCAAAGGCGTATCAGAAGCAGACCGGGATTGCAGGCTATACGCTGCTGTTTAATTCACACGGTCTCATGCTCTCCCAACATGACGCGTTTGAGTCGATCAGATCGGCTGTAACAAAGGATATGGATATAAAATCCTCGCTTGAAGTTATAGATATGGCGCCGCGTCGGCTGCTTATCGAAGATACGGATAAGGGAAAACGATTACAGAAGAAAATAGACGATTTGCGCGCGCTTGTTGACGCGTTCAGAAGGGGGTTGGTTAAGTAATGGAGCGTTATATATCAGAACCGTTGGAGATAAATATCCCCGTTCCTAACGGTACATATGAGGTCCGGGTTAATCTTACGGCGCACTGTGATACTGTGTTTACAATCTACTCACAGCATAGAAGCTTCGTTCTCCGTGATAAGAGAATTAATGCCGGAGAGGAATTTGAAATCACATTTGCAGTCAGCGTATGTGACAGACACTTTAACGGCGCGGAATATGAAAAGGTGCCCGGAGTTAAGATACAGATCCTCACAGACGGAGACATTACCGCAACCGCGGCAGTATCAACCCTAAGCGTGCGGACATTATATATATGCGGCGACTCGACCGTAACAGATCAGCCGGCGGAATATCCGTATGTGCCGGAGGAAACATACTGCGGCTGGGGACAGGCTTTTTCTCAGCTTATAACACCGGAGCTTGCGGTTTCAAATCATGCGCAGAGCGGTTCATGCACAACAGCATTTATGGAAACAAATCTCACAGCGTTTGAGAATAAAATTCTCCCGTGCGATTACATGGTGATAGAGTTCGGGCATAACGACCAGAAGATCCCCGAGCTGGATCCGTTCGGAGGTTATAAGCAGAACCTTATAAAGCTTGTTCAGATCGCGCGCGCGCACGGCGCATATCCGATTATCTGTTCACCTATCAACAGAATAATATTTGAAGAAAACGGTAAGCTCCTTGATCTTCTCGGCGCATATCGCAATGCCTGTGAAGAGGTCGCAATGAAGCTTGATTGCCCGTTTATAGATTTATGGCGGCGCACAACAGAATACTTTGAAACGGCAGGACCTGTTAAATCTCCGTTATTCTTCCGCAATAAAGGCATGGAACGCGACTACACACATACAAACGACATCGGCGGAACAATGATCGCAAAGTTTTTTGCGCAGGAAATGATTCGCACAAATGGTCCGCTTGCGCGTTATATAAATCCTGATCTTATAGATGTAGAGCAGGTTTATGCAGAACCTGGCGACAGACTACAGAGCACCGAAGCTGCCGATCATATAAAAACAGTCGGGCTTGTGAACGTCCCCGAGGACTTTGATGCCGATATTACGGGTTTGCAGATATGAATAAATTTTTGAGCTGCTGCGAAACATAATTTTTGCGGCAGCTTTTTAAGTTTATTTTAAGGTTTACATGGTATAGTTGCATAAAATGGCAATGAAAGGGGATCTTAAAGTGTTAAAAAAATTTTTTGCCGTTTTATCTGCAAGTATGCTTGTGACCGCAATATGCGCATCAGCTGAGCAGATAAACACAACAATTGAGGAAACAAGTTCAGGCTTGTCGGTCTCTGTTACTGCTACCGAAAACGGCGGTATGTACATAATCGGCGCAAAGTACGGTGATGGCGGACTGATTGAAGGTATAGCGGTGCAGCATATAGACGATGCTGTTTCCGGCGAGGTCTATACTGCTGAGCTTAACGGAATTCACAGCGGTTCAATTATCTACATCTGGGATGATAATCAGAAACCGTTGTGTGAGAAGATTGAATATAACGGAACAGATGCTACGCCTGAGCCGGATGTAACGCCAACACCGGAGCCGGAGGGTGATGGTATAATCCACTTAAAGGGAACTGAAATTGATGCGAGCGGCGTCGAGGGTGCAGAGGTTAACGGAAACATTGTAACGATAACTGCCGTGGGCGATTATATCATTGAAGGAACACTTGATGACGGACAGATCGTAATTTCCGATTCACTCGGAAAGAAGGATGCGGTAAATATAACCCTGCAGGGTGTTAATGTAACCTGCTCCGACAGCGCACCGTTTAACGGCGGCGGTGGAAAAATCGGTATCACGCTTGCAGACGGTACTACAAACATCTTTACCGATTTAGGTAAGTACACAAATTACACAACATCAAAAGACCCGAAGGGCTGCTTCTATTCGCGGCGCGATCTTGACATAGGCGGCAGCGGAACGCTTGTTGTAAACGGCAACGTTAAGAACGGTCTTGTATGCGGCGCTGATTTAAAAATCAAAAGGGGCGCAAACCTTGATGTGACTGCCGCTAATAACGCTGTAAAGGGCGATAACGGCGTTGAATTTACCAATAAAACAGGAACGGTTAATATCACCTCAGGCGGCGACGGCATAAAATCTGACGCGATTGACACGGATATTGTTGAAACAGGCGCGATTGAAGCAGATAAAGGCTATGTTTTAATTGAGGGCGGCACATTCACTATAAACGCTGAAGGCGACGGCATTCAGGCGGATAATTACTGTACAATAACGGGCGGCAATATTACGATAAATTCCGTCACGGAAGGAATTAAAGCAAATGAGGTCGATCTTCCGATATTAGCTGATGATGCTGTGGTTGAGGGTGAATACATAAACGGAAAAATCACGATCAGCGGCGGTACGCTTGATATCACTTCCGGCGAGGATGGCATCGAGGCAGCAGAGCTTGTTGATATTTCCGGCGGCACGATCAGCATTATCGTAGGCGGAGGCAGCAGCAAGTCATACAGCGACGATACAAGCCGCAAAGGAATTAAAGCTGATACAGACATTAATATATCAGGCGGCAATATCACAGTCAACAGCTCGGATGACAGCATACATTCAAATTGGAATGTAACCATCACGGGCGGTGAAATGAACCTGGCAACAGGTGATGACGGCGTCCATGCTGACTATACTCTTACGCTCGGTACAGAGAACGGCGGCGACGAGGACTTCACAATTGATATTGCAACCTCGTATGAAGGAATTGAAGGCTCGGTAATAAATATTTTAAGCGGTACAACATATCTGTACGCTACAGACGACGGAGTTAACGCGGCGGGAGACTACACAGAGGACGGCATACTTGCAGCGTCAATAACCACTTTCGCGGGTCCCGGCGGCAATCAGCCCGGCGGTCCGGGCGGGAATCGTCCCGGCGGTCCGGACTGGGGCGCCGATGATTCCGCTCCATACGGTATGCTATATATAAAGGGCGGCAGAACGTATGTTGAGGCTAACGGCGATGGTCTTGACTCAAACGGCAGTATTGAGATGAGCGGCGGTATTGTGCTTGTAAACGGTCCGACAAGCGGCGGCAACGGCGTGTTTGATAAAGGCGATTCATCTTCTGACTACTTCAAGGTGACCGGCGGAACATTAATCGGCGCAGGCACGAGCGACATGGCGGTAACGCCCACAGTAACCGGACAGAGCTATTTCCTGCAAAGCAACGGAAACGGCAGCGCCGGTACTCCAATGAAAATCAACAACGCCAATATTACGTTTATACCTAAAACGACATGGAAATGGTTCTTTGTAACCACACCCGATATGGCATCCGGCGGAAGCTATTCGATATCAACAGCTTCAACATACGGCAGCGAAATATTCGGAAAAACTGTTAATAACAAGTTCTACGGACTGGCGCAAAGTAACTAAAAACAAAACACCTGCGGCACATCAATAGACGGCGCGGAAAATGTTGTGTAAATAGTATAAAAATAAACCTCCTTGGTG
>JAFLUC010000046.1 GCA_022509005.1 Oscillospiraceae bacterium
GAATGGAAACTATGAGAAATTCAGGTGAATTGAAATTTAATCCTGTAAAGTTTGGACTGATGGGCTTTAACGGACGTGTGGGAACGATGGGCGGAACAAATAACTTTTTCCGTTCTGCGCTTACTCAAAATATCGCATACTGTATCAGACGCGAGGCTAAAACGATAAATGAAATTGCGGACGAGCTCGGTGTATCGCCAGTTTATGTTGAAAGCGAAATCGATTTCTTAGAGGAATATTGCTTTGTACTCCGTAACGGAAAGAAATACATTGCTAATATACTTATTGACGAGTCTACACCGGAGCTTGACATGCTGCACCACGAAATGTATTCAGAGGGAGCAAGGATTATCGGCAGCGATATTTTTGACGAGCTTATAAAAAGTGATATATGGGATATGGACGGACTATATATTCCCGATAATGATAAAAATTTTGCGATGTGGATATTTCCGTTTTTGGCGGCGGCATTTGGCGGCGAGCGTATGTTTCGGGAACGGGCAACGATTTCGTTCGATGAGGTCGCAACAATGCGTCCCGATGGTGGGTATAACATCCCTATTGCGAGTGTGATAGATACGGAAAATAGATTCGGTTATCAAATCAATATGGATAATTGGTGCGGTCCATACTGGAACGGTTCGGATAAACGCCATATTTTCTTTATTGACTCCGAACATACGGGAAAACGCTTTGATGATCACTATATTCGCAACGTTCAGCATGATCTTGATTTATTGTATTCATGGCGGATGGGAAAACTCCTATCGGAAGATGATTATGCGCATTTGTCGCAAATCGGTTATATCCGCGTTGGTGAAAATCACGAGGTGACGCCGAGAATGGTAATTGCAAATAAGTCTATAATGAAAAAACTAGTTGAGATAGGAGACCGTGTGAAGGATCGGCATTGGGATGAGCTTTGTGAATTAACGAAAAAGTATGTTGACACATGGCTTGCCGCAACTCCTAAGCATTTAAAAAAGACGCGTCTGTTCGGCTTACAGCATATTTTCTATCTTGACGGCTGGCTGCTATTGTATATGGAAAGGCAGTTTGTGGGCGACGGAAGACTTATCGTTCCATCTGAGGACAAGAGAAGAATGATGTCGGTTATGTTTGCAGTGGAGTAAAGATAAAATAACTCAACTTATTCTGTTTATTATATTGAAATATAATTATTTTCATGATATAATATATGGACAAACCAAAAACGGAGGCGATACAAATGTCAAACATATGGCACGATATAAGTCCGAAGCGTATTTCACCGACAAAATTTATGGCGGTAATCGAAATCCCGAAGGGCTGCAAGAACAAATATGAAATGGATAAGGAAACGGGTCTTCTGCGTCTTGACAGAGTTTTATATACATCGACGCATTATCCTGCAAACTATGGTTTTATCCCGCGTACATACGCTGATGACCACGATCCGTTAGACGTTCTGGTGCTGTGTCAGGAGAATATTGTTCCCATGACGCTTGTGGAGTGCAAGCCTATCGGCGTGCTTAAAATGATTGACGATGACTCGCTTGACGAGAAAATTATCGCGGTGCCGACAAACGATCCGGCATATTCGAATTACACGGATATTTCTGAACTGCCGGCACATATTTTCGATGAAATCTCGCATTTCTTTAAGGTGTATAAGTCGCTCGAAACGAAGGAAACCGTTGTGAACGAGGTATGCGGGGCAGACGAGGCAAAGAAGATTATAGAAAAGTGTATTGCACTGTATAAGGACTGTTTCTGCTGATTGAATAAGAGGATATTGATGCGGTAGTACTTACTGTATCAATATCCTATACAGCTCGTCAAAATCGGAAACTATGTAGTCTGCTTCGGCGGCTTCGAGCTCGCCGGGGGCGGCATAGCCGAAGCGGACGCCGCAGGAGTCAATGCCGCACACTTTTGCGGCATCAATATCATGGTGACGGTCGCCGACCATGATTATTTTACTTCTGTCCTGTATCCCGAGTGTTGAAATCGCATATTCAATAATTTCGTTTTTATTATTTCTTGTTCCGTCAAGCTCTGCGGCGGAAATCATTTTAAGATACGGTCTTATGCCGTATTTTTTTACTATTGCATCGGCATAAACGCGTGGCTTTGATGTGGCAAGAACAGGCACGCGCGCGGCATTGCAAAGCTTTTGCAGCATTTCACATGCACCCGGAAGAACGGCATTTTCAAATAGTCCTACCCTGGAAAAACGCTCGCGATAAAATGCTATTGCCTTATATGCGTCCTCGTCGCTCATCCCATAGAATTCCGTAAAAGAATTATAAAGCGGCGGACCGATACATTTTGTGAGATTATCGAGATCAGGTTCGATTATATTAAACTTTTCAAGCGCGTATTGAACACATTTTGTAATCCCTTCCTTCGGGTCGGTAAGCGTACCGTCAAGGTCGAGAAAGATATATTTATATTTCATGTTTTACTCCCTCAAATTTTCTTGTTTATGTTTATTATACCACATTATACGATTCATATCAATTAAAAATTTGTTCATAATTTGATTGACATATTGAACAAAATGGTGTATAATAGAGAACATGATTTATTCAAGGAGGAAAAATAATGACATCAACTAATGTTTGTATTATGATTTCCATTGTCGCATACCTTTTGCTTGTGCTCGGTATCGGCGTATGGTTTTCAAAGCGAAACAAGACAACAGACGATTTTTATCTGGGAGGACGTAAGCTTGGCCCATTCGTAACAGCAATGAGCGCGGAGGCGTCGGATATGTCAAGCTACTTGCTTATGGGATTACCGGGCGTCGCTTTCCTTACAGGTGTTGCGGATGCAGCGTGGACTGCGATAGGTCTTATAATAGGTACATATGTCAACTGGCTTATTGTTGCAAAGCGGATCAGACGTTATTCAACCCATATAGGTGCAACAACGATTCCTGCGTTCTTCTCGGAGAGATTCAAGGATAAGTCGAGGATATTAAGTATTATAGCTGCAATTGTAATTATAGTTTTCTTCGTGCCATATACTGCATCGGGATTTGCGGCATGCGGTAAGCTGTTTAACTCACTGTTCGGCGTGGACTATTTTACCGCAATGGTGGTTTGCGCTGCAATTATTATTCTTTATACAATGCTCGGCGGATTCCTTGCTGCAAGTACATCTGACTTTATACAGAGTATTGTAATGACGATCGCTCTTATTGTAGTTCTTGGCTACGGTGTTGTTCATGCAGGTGGAATCACTAATGTTTTTGAAAATGCAAAATCTCTTTCGGGCTATCTTTCAATGACAGCTACACATGTTGAAGGGGAGACACAAGGATATGGATTCTTCACAATATGTTCAACTCTTGCGTGGGGTCTCGGATATTTTGGTATGCCGCATATTCTATTAAGATTCATGGCGATAGAGAATGTTAAGAAGCTCACACTTTCAAGACGTGTGGCTTCAATCTGGGTTCTTATCTCACTTGGCGTTGCTGTGCTCATCGGTATCATAGGACGCGGCATGGTGCTTAACGGTATAGATCTTCCGGGCACATTCGAAAAAGGTGCGGTTCTTGACAAAGAGAGAGTACTTATATCAATAGCAATGCTTATAAGCCGACACAGTGCTATAGCGGCAATTATTGCAGGAGTTATACTGGCAGGCATCCTCGCGGCTACAATGTCAACAGCAGATTCGCAGCTGCTTGCCGCTTCATCATCTGTTTCACAGAATATCATAAAGGAAAAGCTTGCAAAGAATATCAGTGAAAAGGCAACTATGATTATTGCAAGAGTAACACTTGTTATAATAGCGATTGTAGGTGTTATTCTCGCGAAGAATCCTGAAAGTAACGTATTCAAGATTGTATCGTTCGCGTGGGCAGGTTTCGGTGCCGCATTCGGACCTGTAGTGCTTGCGGCTCTGTTCTGGAAGAGAACAACAAAATGGGGAGCACTCGCTGGTATGGTATTAGGCGGCGCGATGGTATTCATCTGGAAGTTCGGTATTGCAAAACTTGGCGGAATTTTTGAAATATATGAGCTTCTCCCGGCATTTATTGTAGCAGCTATCGCAATCGTTGTTGTAAGTCTCTTAACACCGGCACCCGAAAAGGATGTTATTGCTGAGTTTGAGGCTGTAAAGGCAATGAAGGACGAGGATTAATCACATAGCATTTTCAGAAGAAGTGGTCAGTACTGCTTCTTCTTTTTTGCTTGTAAATATTAATAAAATGTGTAATAATTGTAAAGAAAGTTAATATTTCTTTAATATTTGGATTGACAAGAACATAAAATTATGGTATTATGTAAATACACTATAACTTGGAGTGGTATAATGTATTATTATATAAAGGGAATTCTTGCCGCAAAAGGCGAGAATTATATTGTAGTAGACGCGTCAGGCGTGGGATACATGATTTATACGCCGCTTAGCGATATAGAAAAAGCGCCGCAGGAGGGGCGCGAAATAACGGTTTATACATATCTCAATGTGCGCGAGGATGCAATGGAGCTTTATGGATTTATAACCGAGGAGGAAAAGGAGATGTTCCTTATGCTCATTTCGGTTTCCGGCGTAGGTCCGAAAGCAGGACTTGCAATACTTTCGATAGCGTCTCCAAAGCAGATTGCGGCGGCAATCATAACGGGAGATACTAAAACATTAACGAAGGCGCAGGGAGTAGGTCCGAAGGCGGCAAAACGAATCTTACTTGAATTAAAGGATAAGATTGACGAAACAGACTTAGGCATTGACGGAGACGAGGGAGTGGTATTGGATACACCTGTATCAACACCGCTCATGGATTCAAAGGCGGAGGCAATGAGTGCGCTTGTTGTTCTCGGCTACAGCGCAAACGAGGCGAAGAATGTGCTGACTAAGCTTGATGATTCGCTTTCGACAGAGGAATTGATCAGAAAGGCGCTGGCACAACTGATGTAAGGTGAACAACCCGCTTGCGGATTGCAGCGTAGAAAAGAGGATAAAACATGTTAGATGAAGATGAACGCTTCGTGACCGGTGGATTTATCAGCGAGGATGCGGATATTGAGTACGGCTTAAGACCGCATCGGCTTGATGAGTATATCGGTCAGGTCAAGGCGAAGGAAAATCTTGAAATATATATACAGGCGGCACTGGAGCGCAAAGAAGCTCTTGATCACGTTTTACTGTACGGTCCTCCCGGACTCGGAAAAACGACTCTTGCCGGTATTATAGCAAATGAAATGGGAGTAAATATTCGCATAACAAGCGGACCTGCAATTGAAAAGGCAGGGGATCTGGCTGCGATTCTTACGAATCTTTCGGAGCACGATATATTATTTATAGATGAAATTCACAGAATGTCACGAACCGTTGAAGAGATTTTATATCCGGCGATGGAGGACTATTCGCTTGATATTATAATAGGTAAAGGACCGGCGGCAAAGTCGATACGGATTGATCTGCCAAAGTTCACACTCATCGGAGCAACAACAAGGGCGGGACTTTTAACCGCGCCGTTAAGAGACAGATTCGGTGTAATATCGCGTCTTGAACTGTACAGCATAGAGGAGCTTACCGAGATCGTTAAGCGGAGCGCGGGGCTTCTTGATGTTGTTATAGACAATGACGGCGCTGCGGAAATCGCTTCACGCTCACGAGGCACGCCAAGATTGGCAAACCGATTCCTGAAACGAGTGCGTGATTTTGCACAGGTGAAGGCAAACGGAGTTATAACTTATGAGGTTGCCGATATGGCGCTGAAACGTATGGAGGTTGATGAGCTAGGGCTTGACAGTATAGACAGCCGTATGATCCGTGCTATGATAGATAACTTCGGAGGCGGCCCTGTAGGACTTGACACGTTAGCCGCAACAATAGGCGAGGAGTCGAACACTATTGAGGACGTTTATGAACCGTACCTCTTGCAATTAGGATTTATTTCAAGGACGCCGAGAGGACGAATTGCAACTAAAGCGGCATATGAGCATTTTGCGATTCCATTTAACGAATAATTGAGAAATAGGGTAAATTATATTTAATCACAGGAGGTGAATCGAATGACCGAAGGGAATTCGATAGCTATGTTGCCGAACGGCAATAAATGGCGTATGAGTATGAAGATAAAAAAATTGATAAGGATGCTGTTTACAGCGGCGTTTATGACAGCATTTTTCATGCTGCCTAATACCGCAAAGGCGGCAGGTATTCAGCTGTTTTATGATGGAGCAAACCATCTTTACACGGGATCTGTCTATAACCTTTATGTAAATGGTAATGCCATTCATGCTGCGGTTGAGCCGATAATTTTTAATGACCACGCAGTCGTTCCGGTGCGTGAGGTGTTTGAGGAATGTGGCGCAAGGGTTGATTATACAGTAGAAAATCAGTGCGTTGAGATACAATATAAAAGTACATATATAAGGTTATATATAAACGATAACTGCGCATATGTAAACGGAAAGCGAACCGAGATACAGGATAATGTCGTTCCGAAGCTTATAAACAAGCCGGGCGATGTTACAAAGACAATGGTTCCGGTGCGTTTTATCGGTGAAACAGTAGGATTGGGCGTTGATTTTGATGGCGATACAGGGTCAATCTATATAACGTCTGACGAGACTGAACCGACCCCGGTTCCAACACCTGAACCGACCCCAGTTCCAACGCCTGAGCCTACTCCGGTTCCTACACCAAAGCCGACACCTGAACCGACACCGGTTCCAACACCGAAGCCGACTCTGGTGCCGACTCAGAAGCCTACAGCTGCACCTACGGCAGTTCCTACCGAGAAGCCTGCAAATATAATAAAGCTTGACACTGCAATGCTGTCTGATACAAGTATGAAGATTACAGTAACTTGTGATGCTGATGTTGAAGGTAAATTTTCGTATTTTACGCTCGAGGATCCGGAACGTGTTGTGGTAGATTTTGCAAATATGGGATTTACCGCAAAGACTGATCATATTTCAACGAACAGCAAAGGAATAAAATCGGTAAGATCGGGAGTTACCTCTGAGAGGGCAAGAATAGTGGTTGACGTTGAGAATCTGAAAAGCTATTCCGTTAAAACGGCGGCGCCGCGCGTGGTTGTAATAACGATTGAGGCTGAGGGGAATAAGAGTACCCCACAAACCAGCTCATCTGATAAAACGTCGAGCGGCTCATCATATTCAGACGCAGGAAAAACTGCGGCATCATATGCGTCAGGTATAACCAAGGCGACTGCGGCTGATGCAAAAAAGGTGATTATGCTTGATGCCGGTCACGGCGGTTCCGATCCGGGTGCAATGGGCAAGCTTGACGGCAAGACAATAAACGAGAAGGATCTGACACTTTCAATTACATATAAGGTGAAGGCAATTCTTGAAGCGAACGGTTATACAACGAGTATGACAAGAACCGGTGATACACTCCCGTCACTTTCCGAACGTCCGGAACAGGCAAACAGCGAAGGCTGCGCATTATTTGTAAGTATACATATCAATTCAGCCGAGGCAGAAGAGGCGAACGGCACAGAGGTTTACTGGTCACAGGAGAATGTGGATAAAACCAAGGATGCAAAGGTAAACGGCAAAGATTTTGCGCAGTACGTTCTTAACGGTATGCTGAAATACATGAGTTCAACAAACCGTGGTGTACGTCAGGCAAACTGGGCGGTAACAAGACGTTCGGATATGCCTGCTATTCTCGCGGAGGTTGGTTTCATCTCGAATGAGGAAGAGCTGCGTAAGATGTGCAGTGACGATTATCAGAATAAGACGGCAAAGGGTATTGCCGAGGGTATAATCAATATGCTTAAAAATATGTAATAATTAATTAAGATAGTATATGTATAAAATAAAAGAGGCAATAATAGTAGAGGGAGTATATGACAAGATAAAGCTTTCGGGTTTTATTGACGGAGTTATTCTTACCACACACGGTTTCGCGGTATATACAAATCCGGATTTTATTGCGACAATTAAGAAGCTCGCAGAGGAAACGGGGATTGTGATTTTAACAGATTCCGACTCTGCCGGAATGAGAATACGTAATTTTATAAAGCAGCATGCAGCATCGGGAACGGTGCTGCATGCTTATGTGCCTGATATAAAGGGCAAGGAGCGGCGCAAACAAAAGATGTCTTCCGAAGGACTTCTTGGCGTTGAGGGTATGACGGAAGCTGTTATAATTAAGGCGCTTCGTGATGCCGGATGTACAATTGACGATAAAGCGGAGCAGAAGCAAAGCGGCGCTATAACAAAGACCGATATGTATATGCTCGGACTTTCCGGAGGAGCAGGATCGCGTGAGCTGAGGGCAAAGCTTTCACATGAGATTGGTATTCCGGCAAAGCTATCCGCTAATATGCTTCTCGATGTATTAAACAGACTTGTTACAGCTGATGAGCTGAAAGAGATTATAAATAAATTAAAAAAGGAGAAATAAAGATGGCAATGACAAACGATATAAAATATGTGGGAGTTAATGACCACGAGGTAGATTTATTTGAGGGGCAGTATGATGTTCCGAACGGAATGGCGTATAACTCATATGTTATTTCGGATGAGAAGATAGCGGTAATGGATACGGTAGATATCAATTTTGCTGATGAATGGCTTGCAAATGTTGAAAAGGCGCTTGACGGCAGAAAGCCGGATTATCTTGTTGTTCAGCATATGGAGCCGGATCATTCCGCAAATATTGTGACGTTTGCAGAGCGCTACCCGGAGGCAAAGATCGTTTCAAGCGCAAAAGCATTTGTTATGATGCAGCAGTTCTTCGGTACTGATTTCAGTGACAGACAGATAGTTGTTGGTGAGGGCAGTACATTGGAGCTTGGAAAGCATACGCTTAATTTCGTAACAGCTCCGATGGTACACTGGCCGGAGGTTATAATGACATATGACAGCTGTGACAAGGTTCTGTTCTCAGCCGATGGTTTTGGTAAATTCGGCGCTCTTGATATTGATGAGGACTGGGCATGCGAGGCGAGAAGATACTATTTTGGTATCGTAGGAAAATTTGGCGCTCAGGTTCAGAGCGTGCTTAAAAAGGCGGCAACTCTTGATATAGAAACAATCTGTCCGCTTCATGGCCCTATTCTCACAGAGAATCTCGGTTACTATATCGGTCTCTATGATACATGGTCATCATATAAGCCGGAATCTGAGGGTGTCACAATTGCATACACATCAGTATATGGAAACACAAAAAAGGCGGCAGAGCTTTTAGCTGAAAAGCTTGAGGCAAAGGGCTGTAAGGCAGAGCTTCATGATCTTGCGAGAATGGATATGGCAGAGGCTGTTGAGGACGCGTTCAGATATGACAGACTTGTTCTTGCAACAACGACCTATAACGGCGACATATTCCCGTTCATGAGGACATTTATTGATCACCTTGTAGAGCATGGCTACAAGAACAGAACTGTTGCGCTTATAGAAAACGGCACATGGGCGCTCACAGCGGCAAAGGTTATGACAAAGCTTATGGAGGGCTGCAAAAACATAACATGGGCAGAGAACACCGTTCATATTAAATCAGCGCTTAATGATACAAGCCTTGCGGAAATTGATGCATTAGCAGACGAGCTTACAAAGTAATGAATAAACTGAGGATAACAAACGAAAAGCTTGCCGAAACCGGGAATCTTTACGGAATATTTTTTGAGGACTTGAACCACGCCGCAGACGGAGGGTTGTACGCGGAAATGATACGCAACAGAAGCTTTGAATTTTCGCCTATAGATAACCCGTCCTACAGCGGTCTTACGGCATGGCAGGAGTATGAGCCGGAGGGTACAAACGTTTCGCTCTCAATAAACGACAGGTATCCGGCATCGGCAAATAATCCGCACTATCTCGTCATGCAGGTTATCACTGACGGGAAAGAGTGCGGAGTAAAGAACGAGGGCTTTAATTCGGGACTGCCGGTGCATGGCGGCGAGGAATATAAGCTCTCAATCCGCGCAAAAGCGGCAGCGAATGAGACAGTCACTGTATCGCTTGTGAATGCCGATAACAAGGTATATGACAGTGTAAGCTTCACGCTTACCGAGAAATGGAAAAATTACAGCGGCACATTAAAGAGCAGTACAGACGATTTTTCGGCGCGGCTTTTAATTTCTATGAATAAGACGGGAAAGGTGTATTTTGATTTTGTGTCACTTTTTCCAAAGAACACTTATAAGAACCGTGAAAACGGAATGCGCCCGGATATCGCGAAGATGCTTGAGGCTTTAAAGCCGAAATTTATGCGGTTTCCGGGAGGATGCCTTGTGCATGACGGATCAATGAATAAGGATGACCGTGATTCCTGCTATCGCTGGAAGAATACATTGGGCGATATAAAGGAGCGTCCGGCGCGCCGTAATAACTGGAAATACAATCAGACACTCGGAATAGGTTACTATGAATACTTCTTGTTCGCTGAGGATATAGGCGCGGAGCCGCTTCCGGTACTTCCGGCAGGCTACAATCCGCATTCGCGTCAGGGTGTTCCTTTTGACGAGCTTGAAGAGTGGGTTGATGATGCGCTTGACCTTATCGAGTTTGCCAACGGCGGCACCGATACAAAATGGGGTGCGGTTCGCGCGGAACTTGGGCATGAAAAACCTTTTAATCTCAAATACATAGCAATCGGAAATGAGGAAGTCGGACACGGTTTCTTCAATCGCTACGATTATTTCCATAAGGCGATAAAGGAGCGTTATCCAGATATAAAGATAATTAATTCAGCAGGTCCGTTTAACAGCGGCAGCGAATACGATATGGGCTGGGAAAGCGCTAGAAAGAACGGTTCCGATATTATAGACGAGCATTATTATATGTCCCCGGAATGGTTTATTGCAAACTATCACCGATACGATAATTTCAGTGCTTATGATACAAAGGTATTTCTCGGTGAATATGCGTCATGGGATAATAAGTATTACAATGCTCTTGCCGAGGCGGCATATATGACAGGTCTTGAAAATAACGCGCATGCTGTTGCGCTTGCATGCTATGCACCGCTTCTTTCTAATGCGCAATATACAAACTGGGCGCCGGATATGATATGGTTTGATAATCACCGCGTTTTCGGCAGCGCAAACTATTATGTGCAGAAGATGTTCATGACAAATCAGCCATCGCATATTGTAAGAACAGAAAAAACAGGCTTTTCAAAATGCACTGTAAAGGGTGACACTAAAATATGCGGATTAGTATCTGTTATGGCTGATAATATTGAGGCGGAAATAAGCGATATTAAGGTGACAGATAACGAAACCGGCGAGGTAAATACATATGACGGTATGATGCTTTCCGGACGCAGCGAGGCTGATATATGCAATGTCACATCGGGGCATTACACAATTGAGTTTGCCGCGAAAAGACTGAGCGGTGAGCTTGGCTTTAAGCTTACATTTGCAAAGAAGGCGGATCGAATAAAGCATGTATGGTCAATCGGCGGCTGGCAGAATCAGGACACGCTGATCGATAAATTTGAAGGTCACGCGTCATGTCTCACGCAGAGCCGTTTCTCGGTTGAAACCGGCGTTGAGTACAGGTTGAAGCTTGTGGTTGACGGCAGAATGCTCAGAACCTATATAAATGATAAGCTGTGGAATGAAACTGAGGATAAGGAGCTTATTCAGGAGGAGCTGTACTATACAGCAGGCCTTGACGAGCCGACAGGCGACGTTATAATAAAGGCTGTAAACGTGAATGATACCTCGACCGCCGGAACGATAGAAATACCGTTTATGAAAAAGCTTGATATAACAATTTCAGAGCTTTCAGGCTACAATAGGAACGATAAAAACAGCTTTGATGAGCCGGAAAAGGTAAGTCCGATAGAATCGCATATGAAAACCGATACTAATTCATTTGAATATGAATTTAAACCTATGAGCGTAACGGTATTCAGAATTAAAGAATAAAAAATACACAGGGCGGAATCAAAACTAATCGGTTTTGATTCCGCCCTGATTATATTCTTTATGTTAGAGCGATGATTATTCCGCTGTATCAGACACTTCTATTTTAGAAATTGCCATTGCGGCCCACGCGCCCAATGTTATATCAAGCTGTGAAAGCTCTGTAGTTACCGGTATAGCTGTCGTGTACCATGTATCGAAATCACAATTTGCCTGAAGGTCGATCACTTCCGTTCCGATTGCAATTTTATCATCAGGATTGCCGCTGTTGCGGTTAGCTGAACCATTATTTGTAGCATACGGCTTTGCGTATGTTATCTTTATATACTTACCCGCGCTCACCGGATTAGGCAGCTTCAATGTTGCTGCCACATTACCGTTGCCGCCTGAGCCTAAGAACAGATAATATCCGTTCTCGGGAAGTCCTGTGCCATACGGATAATATCCTGTATTCGGGCTTGATTTTTCTCTTACAACAGCATTGTTCCAATTCGTACTTGATGTCGAAACAGTAAGTCCTGTTTTACCTATCGCAGCATCTGCCAGAGATGTCTGGTCGAAGTCCTTTATAACCAAATAGCTTTCGCCAAAGGTATATATCGGATTTTCCGGCGGAGCCGGCTTTTCCTCGGTATTCTTTTCGAGCTCATAGATTTCCGTTACGTCGCCGTCGGATACAGTGAAGACGTTATTGGAAGCTTCACGCTCTCCGATTTCTTTTTCTGTTATAGCTCTGTAGCTGCCCTCTGTGAGGTAAAGTGTGATAGCGCCGTTTTCATCGGTAACAAATGTTGTTGTTGAATACTCCGTTGCGCCGACAGCCTCTATTGTGACCTCCATACCCGCGCACGGTACGCCGTCACAGGTATATATAAGCTCCGCTTTATGACCCGGCTGAATTATAAGCTTCGGCGGATTATCGCTCCTCACTCCCGCGAGTGTAAGAACAGAGGCATAATCTGACGAAACACCGATACCGATAGAATCACCTGTGTAGCTTCTTAGATAATCCGAAATATCAACAGATGAATAGTTTCCTACCGGGAATATGCCTGCCGTATTGCTGTTTATAACCTCAATATCCTGAACCTTCAAGCTATTATAGTCAGGATTGCCGTAAACAGAACTGCTGTCCCAGCCTGATGCGCTTATCTCTGAAATGGTTATGTTGCCGGCTCTGTCCTTATCTATATCGGTTCCGTATACAGCCAGTGACGCCGACGCGATTTTTGATAAATCTATGCCATCAAGATCAAATTTCATCAGTGCCATAGCATTCATACCCTGATACTTGTTCACATACATTTTTTCATCAGAGGCAACTTTATCGCTCTCCTTATAATAAGCCGTATCTGACGCAATTATTTCCTTTGCGGGAGTTACCTCTACAGCGTCTTTATACGAAGCGATTACATTATAGAAAGCAAGTACACTCTCGTTTGTTTCAGCGTCAACAAGCGTCGGAACAAATCTCTTACCGTACAGACAGTCAACCGCTACTACGCCCGCAAGTTCCTCCTCGGTTGTGATAATAACCGTAGCTGTACCGTTTCTGTCATTGTTATCGTTATTATCATCGTCGCTGTTGTCGTCATTTACATCGGTGATGTTTGTCTGCACCCCAGCAAGAGGCTTCATGCCTGTTCCGTCTGCATCTGACAAAGCATCCCAAAGGAATACCTTTGTTTCCGATCCGTCAATCATAGGAACATTAACATCTTTGCTGTTTTCGCCCTGACTAAGCGTTACCGGAATTGCTTTTACAGCTGATAAAACATTGTTATTATACTGCGCGATAATCAGATTAGCGTTAGTTTCGTCTACTGAGTTAACAACAACTCTTGTAATTGTTGAGCCGTCCTTTAATACCTTTGCAATTTCAGTTTCATCTATTACCGGTGGCTCGGTAGTCTCAGGATCATCTGTAGGAACTGTCGGGGCTTCGTTTATAATTTCAACATCGGCTATTGCAAGCTCAGCACCCTTGCCGCTGTTTGAAGCTGTCATAACCTTATTGCCGCCCTTGCGCACAACAAATTCCTTCTTCAAATCGCCGAGCTCAACAGAATAATAATTGTTGTTTGCAATGCCCATACGCTTTGTGCCTGTTGCGGCTTTTAAGCCATTTGTATTCTTAAATACAAGCGTGATTTCTCTATCGCCGGTAACGGTCGCGCTCTCTATTGTAGGCTGTCTGAATGCCACATTTTCTCCGTAAGCGACATTGCGCGCGGCTTTCGCCCACTTGTTGCCGAGGATCACGTTTGACGCTGTATTATTGTGGATCGTATCGCCA
Organism: Oscillospiraceae bacterium; assembly: GCA_022509005.1. Lineage (GTDB taxonomy): Bacteria > Bacillota > Clostridia > UBA1381 > UBA1381 > Ornithomonoglobus. The sequence continues at coordinate 14,151 of JAFLUC010000046.1, forward strand.
AGCTCCTGCTCGCTCGTACCTACAACATATACGTTGTCATACAGTTCCTCATTCTGACGCTGGATATCCTTTACAAACGACCAAGCATCATAATAGCCGAGCTGACCTGTGCTGTCCTGGTTTGCGTCATTTATCTGAGTTGTTATGATCGGAACCTCTCCGAAGAAGGAACGCATTTCATCAAACAGCTTTTGCTGCAGGTTTTTGTAATCATACGCGTAATTTTCATACATCGCGTCGTTACAGCCTTGATACCACAAAATACCCTTTACGTTATGTGACGGCATTTTGTCAAAGCAGGATTCAAGCGCCTTTATGAGATAGCCGCTGCTCGGATCGTTTCTTATGCCGTCGATCCACTGCCATATATTTGTGCCGCCTACCGAGGACTGAACTATGCCCACCGGAACATTTTCGCTTGCTGAGATCTCACGCGCGAAAGACGTTACAGGCGATGTGCGCACTCCGCCTTTAAAGAAACGTCCCTCGCCCGCGGGGTGCGACATTTTATGCCATGTTGTATCCTCCGCGTAAATGATGTGCATATTATCGTTTATCGGGTCCTGCTCATCAGGCTTAAATCCGTCTGTAATCGCGCCCATATCTGTCATATTAGACTGACCTGCCGCAACCCATAAATCGCCTACCGCAACATTTTCATAGGTCGCCACTATGCCGCTGTCTGACTTCACGGTTATTGTGTGATGACCAACAGCGAGCTCCTTTGTATATGTAAACGCCTTATTTGAAATCTCAACAGCTTCCTCCGAACCGTCAACATCAACGCTTACTGTTGTTGCGTCTGTTTCGGTTTCGCCTTTAATTGTGAAAGCTGCCTTGTCGTTCTCATCACGCTGGAATACCTGCCACGACATCGGTGCGTATGTTATCATAACGCCGTTTATATATGACTTTTCCGTTCCAAGCGAAGCGACGACCGCCGTACCGTCAAAGATCTCGATCATTTCACAGTTTCTAGCATGCTTGAATTCAAGAATGCCGGAAGACGACGCTGTAACTGTTTCTTCTTTAACAGGCGTACCGTCCTTCAGCTCCTGCTTTACCGTATAGCTCTTGCCGGCTGTAAGACCTTCGGCTCGGAATACCGGCTGATTTATTCTTATACCCTGATACAGACTGAGAATACTCTGTAAATTGTCGGCTGTCACCGTTTTTTCGTCAGTATCATCATTGTAGCAGGTCTGAGATGAATTTACTATATTCTGATGCTTGAATACAACATCACCTTCCGCCCTCGCGCTTAATGTCAATCCTGCTAATGATGAGCATAGCATTGATAGACTTATTGCGCATGAAATAAGTTTTTTCATGAATTAACCTCCTAATGTCTAATATTTCTACACTTAATTATAACAAAAATTGCAGCAGAAAACAAGACTTTTTTCAATTATACTTATCAAGCCAAAAGCTTTATAACTGGAGAACTATATATCGCTTAAAAATTTTTTAATTTTTTATCAAAAAACACTTGACAAAAACCTACTGCAGGTGTAGTATATAGATAACAACTACAATTGCAGTAGTTAGAATTTTACGCGTAAAAGAAATTTTAGAGGAGGTAAATAATGAAACTGAAAAAAATTCCGGATACTGAGCTTGAAATCATGCAGGTGGTGTGGTCTAATCCTACGCCGATTACAACAAGCGAAATTAAGAATGTGCTTGAGGAGGAACGTTCGTGGAGTCAGGGCGCGCTGCAATCGCTTCTTACCCGACTTGTGGAACGCGGTTTCTTAAAACCGGGAATGAAGGGTAAGAGCAAGACGTTTGAGCCGATTGTAAGCGAGAGCGATTATCTTGCGGTCGAGAGCAGCTCGTTTCTTAAAAAGCTCCGCCGCAGCACAATCACCGAGCTTGTGACCGCGCTGTATGATACAAAGGCAATATCCGATGAGGATTTAGCGGAACTGGACGCTTTTTTGGCAGAAAGAAGAGATAATAGGAAAGGGTAATGATAAATGGAAAATATTTTTATAGACATTATGGAGCTTACGATTCCGGTTTCAATCTGGATCGCGCTGCTGCTCATGTGTTCGCCGCTGTTAAAACGAAGCTACGCGGCAAGATGGCGTTATTATATGTGGCTGTTTGTAGCGGTAAGACTTATAATACCGATACGATTTAAGGCGGCAGCGCCTATAACAATGGAGCTGCCCGAATCTGTGGGTAAAATTGCAATACAGAGCAATGCGTCAGGCGGAAGCGTTTCTGTTACGCTGATATTAACCGTGATATGGCTTGTCGGAATGACTGTATATGCAGGCTGGCAGGCTGCAGGGTATATATCATTTTCGCGTCTTGTAAAGCGTTGGAGCAGAAAAGTTAAGGATGAGGCAGTGCTTAACGCATTTGATGAAGCAAAACGTGAAATGGGAGTGAAAAGGGAAATTGAAATAAAAACTTGCAGTGCAGTTACAACACCGATGATATTCGGAATAGTAAAACCGATGCTTTTGATGCCAAAAATGGAGCTTAACAAAGAGGACTTTAAGCCGATACTGTGTCATGAGCTTGTACATTTTAAGAGAAATGATATTATATACAAGCTGCTTGTTATGTGCGCGGTTATGATACACTGGTTTAATCCGCTTGTACATATAATGCTAAAGGCGGCGAACCGTGATATTGAGCTTGCTTGTGATGCTGAGATCGTAAAGAGTATGGATGGCGAACTGCGTCAAAGGTATTGTGAAACAATTTTGAGAATAGTACATAACGGCAGAACGCGTGCATGTGCGCTTTCTACCTGCTTCATATTCTCAAAAAAGACCGTTTTGGAGCGGTTTAAAAATATTCTTGATGAAAAGATAAAACGCAGCGGTGTTATAATGTTCTGTGTGGTGGCAGTATCAGTTGCCGTATCAGGCGGAGCGGTAGGCTTTGCCACTGAACGTATTGCGGAAGAGCTGGAGGAAAATCTGCAGATTATAGAACGTCCGGCGGAGCCGCAGAAGTCTTCGGAAGAGATACCCGAGCCTTCAGAGGTACCTGAAAGTGATACCGCATATGTGCCGGAGTCGTCCGTTACAGAACCTAAAACGGTGGAAACAGCGCCGAGAGTTAAGACGGAGCAATCCACGCCGGAGGGGGATCAGATAAAATGGGTTCAGCCGGTTAATGACGTATCAATCGGTGCGGATAAACAGGAGATACATGACGCAATAGGTGAGCCGGACACTGTAAGCGGCAACGGATTCAAGGAAACATATGAGAGGGAGGACGGCTCAACAGTAGTTCTCCAATATGACGACAATGGTACTCTTGACACGGGATATATTGTGGTAGGTGAATAAAAACAGAATGTATTAAGAGATGGGAGGATTATAATGAGGGTAAAAAGATTAACTGCGGCGCTGTTGTGCACCGCAATGCTCGGTGGCGCAGCCGATGCGCTGGCTAAGGACTTGATAATAGTTGACCGTTGGGCATATAATGATGTATCAAACTTCAATTCGGAAAAGCTGCTGCCTAAAAGCATGGAGAGTATAACGGATTATCGTGTAGAAATAACTCGCGGACAATTCTGTGAGCTGCTGTATTCGGTTCTTGTAAAATCTATGAGTGAAAGCCGTTCACAATATTCGGGTTATTTTGAGGATACGGATAATAACGCAATAAATCATTTAGGTGTGAGCCAAATTGTAACGGGTGAGGATACCGGTGAAACAGAATATGGTGATAAAATACGAAGCTTCTATCCCGGCAGACTTCTTACACGCGAGGAGATGGCGGTTATAATGTATCGCGCAATGAACCGATATATTCCACAGCTCGTATCGGGTAATACGACAGAGCCGTCGGATATTTCAGAGGTATCTGACTATGCTAAAGAGGCGGTAGGGAAGCTGCTTTGTGACAGTGTGCTTTACGGTACAACAGACAATAAATTTGAGCCGAAGGCCAACCTCACAATTGAGCAGGCAATAACGGCTGTATATAAATTTTATAAAACACTGCCTACAGCTCCGTATGCGGACGGGCAGAATATAACCGGAAACACTGAGACTGAAATACAGACATATTCAAACGGACTTACGGAAACAAAAAAGGGGAATATGCTGTATCTCAAAAACGGCGGTGAAACGCTTATGCAGTTTGAAACGGACGTATATACGAATATTTTCAGCACAACAATAGGCGATACAATCTATGTAATTGCTCAGAACGTAAACGGCAAAGCAGATGCATATGACGTGGGAACGGGAAATGTATTGTTCACAATCCTGTATCCAATATACAAAACAGAGCAGGATTATATCATAACAAAATCCTCCGTCTTAGGACCAAATACATTTGGATTATACGGATACAGCGGCGAGGAGGTGCTCGAGCCGAAGTACAGTCTTGAGGAGATAGAAAAGCTCAAAGTATCAGATTTTGGGGACATAAAACAGGAGTATCACGCTGCCGAAGGCTGGGTATATTATGCCGATTGGTCAGACGAGGGACATCTTTATAAATGCGATTCAAATGGCGAGAATAAACAGAAGCTATCGGATAATGACTGCTTCAATATTACCTATGTTGACGGTTGGTTGTATTACAGCATAAGGGGCGAGGATGAAAATAAGCTATATACCATAAAAGCTGACGGCACTCATGAGCAGAGGGTTACAGATGAGCTTGCGCATGTTATAGCATGCCCTAAAATGATAGCTTATCCAATGAACAATGCATACAGAGATGTTTTGTTTGCGCAAACGTATGATTCAGAAAACAGATTAGTGTACATAGACGGCTGGCTGTACTATGTACAAAGCTTGCCGGGTGACGAGCATCACGGAAACATATGGCGCGTGAAAACGTCAGATGACGGCGTTGTTAAAGAAAAAGTATCGGATATAAATGTACTGTACAGAGATTATGCCGGCAGAGAGAATCAGCTTATCAATGGAAAGCTTTATTTTACAGAGTATGATGGTAAAATAGGCGGATTGTACTGTACGGATGGCACAGAGGTTAAATGTATATGTGATAAGCCTGTTGAGTGTTACGGCATATATGATGAATGTATAGCAATAAGGACATATGAGGATGATGCTTATCACCTTTATATCACCGATGAAAATGGCGAAAATCCTCATGAGTGGGAGATCACCGAAGAGATAAAGGCGCAGGGCGATATTGACTATTCAGCTGACCATATACGCGAGGATGTTGAATACACCGACGAGAACGGTAATCGTTATGAAAAGGCTATTAACCATGAGATGAGTGATGACGAACACACGGTTTACTGGCTGTACCGCCTGATAGAGTTCGAGGACGGCAGCGGCGCCTATGGTGAAGATGATGGATTGTTTGTTGAGGATAGTGACGGAACAGTTCACAAGATGCAGGATGGCTGGAGCGGCGGATTCTTCCGCATAGATGATATGCTCTTTTACCCAACCGATGAAGTTATTAACGGACGTATTGTTAAGTCGATATGGAAATATAACATGTCGGACGGTGCGCAGGAAAAAATCGTTCCCGATATAAGAAATAGCACAAGCTGGTATGGCGATGACTGGTTCATATATGCTGACAATAATTTTGTTTATTGGCGATATGACATTAAAACCGGAACAAGCACTGAAATATATCCGAATGCCGGAACAAACCCATATGGAAAATTGAAGAGCATCCATAGCTATGACGGAAGCATCGTAAAAATCGATACGGACGGTAATATGACTGCATTCGATACCGGAAGTCCGCACTATATGATTTATATAGAGAACGGCAAGCAGTTGTAGAATTTTAACATATACAAAAGCCATTCCCAAGAGAAACGGGAATGGCTTTTGTTATAGCTTATACGTTAATTTCACTATCCTGTTCTGCATATGCGGCTTCGGCATCGGTCACAAGCTCCATACGGTTTACGGAAACCTCGTAGGCTGTTTTTGTGATTGTTTCTTCTTCACTTATGCGTTTCTGATAATTTCGTGACTGAATTCTGCCCCAGACCTTTACGTTGTCGCCTACGTTAAGCGTTTTTGCATAGCGCGCGTTTCTGCCCCATGCGATAACAGGTATGTAATCAGATTTATTGTAGCTGCGGTTCACTGCGACAAGCAGATCTGTAATTTCTCTTCCAAACGGTGTTGTGCGGTAAACGGGGGCTTTGCAGATAAATCCATTGAGATAAAGCATATTCGGGTTATGGTTGTGTTCGCCGTCGTTTTTCTTTATATCCTTCGCAAAAATTGTAAGTACGAGACGATTCTCGCCTGTCGGCTCATAGCTGTTGTAGGAACGGAACTGACCTTCAATATCAACAGTGTCGCCTATATCAAAGTTTTCGCCGGCAAGGAGCCGCTCCGAAACCATAACTCGCACTGCGTCGTCGGTGCCGCTGAGCCGCGGTACATTCAGTGTAAAGGTATAGAATTTTTCGGCATAGATTTCATGGTTAAACGTAAACTCATCCGCAATAACTCCTGTGACCTGTGCCTGGTTGTTTGTAATATCCATATGATAA
>JAFLUC010000047.1 GCA_022509005.1 Oscillospiraceae bacterium
GTATCGTGTTACATTCAAATATACAAATAAAGATGAATACGCCTACGCAAATCCGGACGGCACGGTTACGGTGCCGGCAGCAGGTGCAGGCTACACATGGGCGTACAACGAAGAGGAATTCACCTCAGGCACGCCGGTTACGGCTGATATGACAGTTACCGCTGTAAAAAAATCTCTCACCGCAGAGATTCAAGGAGATATTGTTACCAGCAATGGAACGGGTATCTATAAAGATGATATAGCGTCAGGCTTTGCGGCACTGATCACGTCAAATCTGAAAACTTCCATATCCAAGATTGCCGTGACTGCCTATGAACATGATTACACAACTGAAAATCTGCCGGAGCTTACCATTGACAGCGGCTCGGGCATTGTGATCGGCATTATTATACCGGGTATAACAATTACGTCCGCAAGTGACATTACATTCAATATAGAATAAGGAGGATAATAACTATGCAAAGAATTTTTGAGACTCCCGAGATGCGCATATCGGTCTTTGACAGCCGTGACGCGATCGTGACAGAAAGCACGGGCACAACCGCAAAGGATATGGTTAAATCGAAGCTGAAGGAACAACATACGCAGCTGGAAGACATAATCGTATTAAACTGGTAAACCCAACGCAAACAGCTATTAAGGACTGAGTTCTGAAATGAACAGGACTCAGTCCTTTTCATTTCAGACTATAATTTATATACATATATTTATAAAATCTATTGAAATTTTTGTAAAAATATGATATAGTAAAATAGCAGACAGTGGTTCGGATGGATAGTTTGACCCCGATTACTTAAAATGCAGATTTCATTACTTAAACGTCCATTCCCAAACCTGAAAACTGTGGTATAATAAACAAAGAATTATAATAACAAAAGAATTATAATAACAAAACGAGGAGGGGTAAAAATGAAAATGATAAAACGATTCACGGCGGGCGTTATCGCCGTGGCAATGGCGCTGTCGCTGATTCCGGCATTTGCGCTTACGGCGAGCGCGGCGGACTTTGCGAACGCGGCGGGCGGCACCGGTACAGAGGGCGACCCGTATCAGATTTCGACAGCAGATCAGCTTAAGGCGCTGGCAGAGGCGGTAAACGGCGGCGAGGCTTACAGCGGCACATATTTCAAGCTGACGGAAGATATTAACCTGAACGGCAGTGAGGATGACCAGTGGACGCCAATTGGAGATGAAAGCAAAGCGTTTGACGGCACATTTGACGGCGGCGGATATGAAATAACCGGGCTGTATATCGACGATCCGGACAGTGCGTATCAGGGCTTGTTCGGTTATGTCGGCAGCGGCGGTACGGTTAAAAATCTCAGCGTAAGCGGCAACATTTCAGTCCGCGGCTTTGTCGGCGGCATTGTGGGATTGAACAAAGGCACAGTAGAAAACTGCTATAACACCGGCTCTGTCACGGGCAACTACTATGTCGGCGGCATTGCGGGACGGAATTACGGCACGGTGACAAACTGCTATAACACAGGCGCTGTTTCGGGCAACTACCATATTGGCGGCAATGTCGGCGGCGTTGTGGGATCTAATGAAGATGGTGGTACGGTGAAAAACTGTTATAACACCGGCAATGTAAAAGACGAAACCGACGGACTCAGCAATACCGGTTATGTTGGCGGCGTTGTGGGATATAATAACAACAGCACAGTAGAAAACTGCTATAACACCGGCTCTGTTACAAGTGAAGGTCAAAATGTCGGCGGCGTTGTGGGATATAATTACAGAAGCGGCACGGTGGAAAACTGCTATAACACCGGTGATGTTTCTGGCAAATACGCTGTCGGCGGCGTTGTGGGATATAATTCCGACACGGTGAAGAATTGCTATAACACCGGCTCTGTTTCGGGCATCGGCGACTACAGCAGCAATGTCAGCGGCGTTGTGGGATCTAATTACGGCACGGTAGAAAACTGCTATAACACCGGCGATGTTTCTGGCAACTACGCTGTCAGCGGCGTTGTGGGATCTAATAATTATTACGGCACGGTGACAAACTGCTATAACACCGGTGATGTTTCTGGCAAATACGCTGTCGGCGGCGTTGTGGGATCTAATGATAATTCCGGCACGGTGACGAACTGTTATTACCTCCAAGGTACGGCGGATACGGGAATAGGCAGCGGCAGCGGCACAAACGTGATATCCAAAACTGATGAAGAATTCAAGTCCCTCGCAGAAGAGCTTGGCGATGCATGGAAGGACAGTGCTTTGTGGCGGCCCGTTCTCAAATCCAATCCGGAGGCGGCTGAGATTGACATACCCGACCTTGAGACACTTGAAAAGGTGCGCGATTACATAAACGCGGGCAACACCGGCGAGGGTGAGACGTTCAGGCTGACAAAGGATATTGACCTTGGCGGCAGTGAGACTAACCAATGGACGCCGATCGGAAACAGCAGCAGATTTACCGGCACATTTGACGGCGGCGGACATGAAATAACCGGACTGTATATCAATTCGCAAAGAAATTCTTATCAGGGCTTGTTCGGCGTTGTCATCAGAGGCGGTACAGTTAAAAATCTCGGCGTATCCGGCACTGTTACGAGCTACAATGTCGGCGGCATTGTGGGATATAATAACGGCACGGTAGAAAACTGCTATAACACCGTCACTGTTTCGAGCCTCGCCTACCAGGTCGGCGGTGTTGTGGGATATAATAACGGCACAGTAGAAAACTGCCATAACACCGGCACCATTTCGAGCAAAGGCCAACATGTCGGCGGCGTTGTGGGATATAATTATAGCGGCACGGTGGAAAACTGCCATAACACTGGCGCTGTTACGGGCAACGGCAACTATGTCGGCGGCGTTGTGGGATATAATTATAGCGGCGGTACGGTGCAAAACTGCTATAACACCGGCACCATTTTGAGCCGCAGCCAACATGTCGGCGGCGTTGTGGGATATAGTTTCAGCGGCACGGTGACGAACTGCTATAACACCGGCACTGTTACGGGCAACGGCGACAATGTCGGCGGCGTTGTGGGATCTAATAACCGCACGATGACGAACTGCTATAACACCGGCGCTGTTACGGGCAACGGCGACAATGTCGGCGGCGTTGTGGGATCTAATAATAATTACGGCACGGTGACGAACTGTTATTACCTCCAAGGTACGGCGGATAATGGAATAGGCGGCGGCAGCGGCAGCAGCACAAACGTGGAAGATAAAACCACCGATCAGTTCGCATCCGGCGAGGTTGCGCGGCTTCTGCAGGACGCTCAGCCGAGCGGAAGCGGTCAGGTCTGGGGACAGGTGCTTGCATCTGAACCGAAAGACGCATCTCCGGTTCTTACAAGCGATGACGCAAAGAAGGTGCTGAAGGTCACATTTAATAAAGACGATGATGAAGCGGAATACCGCTACACCAACCCGAACGGTACGGTTACGGTGCCGACAGCCGGTGCAGGCTTCACATGGGCGTACGACGGAGAGGAATTCACCTCAGACACGCCGGTTATGACGGATATGACAGTTACCGCTGTAGAAAAATTCACGGCGGAGATTGATGACGATATTGTTACAGCGGAAGGAACGGGTCAATATGCAGGCACAACAGCGTCAGGCTTCGCGGCGATGATCATGTCAAATCTGAACAGAGCGACTATATCAGGTCTTTCCGTAAATGTAGGCGACAAGACATACACTCCGAACGGAAATCTGCCGGAGCTTACCATTGACAGCGGCTCAGGCATTGTGATCGGCGTTATTATACCGGGTATAACAATTACGTCCGCAAGTGCCATTACGTTCAATATAGAATAAGGAGGATGATAAAGATGCAGCGAATTTTTGAAACTCCACAGATACGCATATCGGTTTTTGACAGCCGTGACGCGATCGTAACAGACAGCACGGGCACAACCGCCGTGGATAATGTAAGGCAGCAGCTGCTGGATGATCACAAGCTGCTGAAAGCAGAACAAATAATTGTATTCAACGAATAACACATCATTGATAAAAAATCCGTAAGCCCGGTCGGCTTACGGATTTTTGCTGCGCTGTAAATATTCTTTTTGATAAAAAATTTTAATTATAGTCAACCTTGAAATAGTCCAGATATTGCTTGAACGTATCCTGCGCGGACAGGCAGGTATCCATAAGATAGCCTCTTTCATTATTCCACTCGGATAAACCCCTGTAATAGAACAGCTTTAAATTATCGTCGATAATAAACGGAACAATATTATTTTTTAAACATTCCTTAAACATAATAAGTCTGCCCATCCGGCCGTTGCCGTCCTGAAAAGGATGTATCGCCTCAAACCGATAATGGAAGTCTATGATTTCCTCCAGAGTGTGCTCGGTTTTTTTGTTATAGGTTTTCAGCAGATCTTTCATTTTCTCCGGAACTGTTTCAGGGGCTGCTGTTGGTCTTCCCCCTACCTCGTTGGGGAGTTTTTTATATTCGCCGGTATTGAACCATTCCTTTCTTGAATCGCTTGTTCCTGATTTTAATATCAGATGAAGCTCTTTTATGAATTTCTCGGTCAGTTCATATGCGGCATTGTCAATTACCATATCAATGCATCTGAAATGATTTGCAGTCTCGATAATATCATCAACATTAATAGCGCCGTTTTCTATGCCAATAGTATTTGTTTCAAAAATATATCTCGTCTGATCGTGCGTCAGCTTGCTGCCCTCAATATGATTGGAATTATAGGTAAGCTCTATCTGTATTTTGTGATATATCCCACCCGGCACTGTCGCCTTCTTTTCTGCCCGTAATCTTTCTGATAAAGTATTTGAGGTATTATCTTTCACGCTATCACCCCTCAGTTTTTCTTAATTATATTATACCATAGAATCAGTGTAAAATCAACTGCTTGTTAGTCTTTGCGCTGAAAGAAAAGAGAGACTCCGTTTTTATAATGGTCTGCGGAGTGTTTTTTTGTTCTTTTGTTAAATTTAGGTTGAAAATCCATTCTGTATATGCTATAATAAAATTGGTGTGGTGGTAATATTTTGTTCATAGGATGGTAAAATATGAATAATACGGTTTCTATTGTAAGATGCGGCAGCTATGATAAATGCCGCGAAGGAATAAATGAAGCGCTCCGGTTGATCGGAGGAATAGAAAAATACGTGAAGAAGGGCGACAAGGTCGTGATAAAACCGAACCTTGTTTCAAAAAAACGCCCTGACAGCGCGGTCACCACAAACCCTGATTTTGTACATGCCGTTATATGCGCGGTTGAGGAGGCCGGCGGCATAGTTACGATCGCCGAAAGTCCCGGCGGTCCGTATAACCAGGCAATGCTTAAATCCGTTTATCACGCGTGCGGTATGGATAAGGCGATCAGCGGAACGAACGCTGTTCTGAATTTTGACACAGGCTTTACCGAGGTTGAACACAAGGAAGGTCATACGATTAAGCGTATGCCTATAATCAACCCTATTCTTGAAGCCGATGTTATTATATCGTTGCCGAAGCTCAAAACGCATGCGATGACAAGCTATACGGGAGCTGTAAAGAACCTGTTCGGAACTATACCGGGCACATATAAAGCGGAAATGCATTTCCGGCTTGATGATCGGGAAGCATTCTCATCAATGCTCGTTGATCTGTGCGAGCGGGTACGCCCTACGCTGAGCATCATGGACGCGATCGTCGGCATGGAGGGCGACGGTCCGACTTCGGGGCAGGACAGACATATAGGTCTTGTTATGGCAAGCTCTAATCCGTACGCGCTTGACATGGCGGCAAGCTCTGTTATAGGTTATGGCGTGTCGGACGTCGACACTGTAAGGATCGCGGCGGAGCGCTGGCATACTCCCGAGTCTCCCGATATGCTTGATATACGCGGAAGGAGTATTGAGTCGGTTGCGATACCGGATTTCATAAAGCCGGAAAGCCACTTTAATCTTTTAAAGCTTATACATCTGCCTCCGGCGCTGAACGCTTTTCTTGTTAACAAGCTTTCATCAAGACCGGTGATAGAATATGATAAATGCATATCATGCGGCGAATGTGCGCGGTGCTGCCCGCCGCAGGCCATAAACATGGACATGGGAAAGCCCGAAATAGACAAGGGCGAGTGTATACGCTGCTTCTGCTGCCAGGAGCTTTGCCCGAAAAGCGCGGTCAAGATAAAGCGTCCGCTGCTTAATCGGTTTATGGTTAAATTTCTTAAATAATGGAGTGAATTAGATGTTTAATGTGGTTCTTGTCGAACCGAGAATACCGCAGAATACCGGTAATATCGCGCGAACCTGTGCCGCTACCGGATGCGGACTTCATATAGTGAAGCCGATGGCGTTTGAAATAGACGATAAAAAGATGAAGCGCGCCGGACTTGACTACTGGGATTTATTAAACGTAAAGATGTACGAAAATCTTGATGATTTCTTTGCAAAAACAGCGTCGCCGGACGCGCGGTATCATTACGCTACAACGAAAGCGCCGCACATCTATACAGAAGCGGAATATCATGATAATGACTATCTGCTTTTCGGCAGAGAGGACGCGGGGCTGCCGGAGGAGCTTTTATATGAGCACGAGGAACGGTGCATAAGAATACCTATGATTCCCGACGCGAGAAGCCTTAATCTTTCAAACGCGGTTGCGGTCGTAGTATATGAGGCAATGCGGCAGATGGGATTTGAAAATTTAAAGAATTTAGGACAATTAACCAAGTTTCATTGGTGATTACATAGAATGGAGGACAAATCATGAAGTATATTGTAATTTTAGGCGACGGAATGGCGGATTATCCGGTTGATTATTTTGACGGAAAAACCATTCTTGAAGTCGCGGATAAGCCGACAATTGATTATATGTGCGCTCATGGCGAGCTTGGCATGTGCAAAACGGTTCAGGACGGCATGAAGCCCGGCTCGGACGTTGCCAATCTTTCTGTTATGGGCTATGATACAAAGAAAAGCTATACAGGTCGTTCACCGCTTGAAGCGGCATCGATCGGCGTTGAAATGAAGGACGATGACGTAACCTTCAGAACAAATCTCGTAACGCTTTCAGACGATGAGAATTATGAGGATAAGACAATGCTTGACTATTCCTCAGGCGAAATAACGACCGAGGAAAGCACACAGCTCATGCAGGCTATAGCTAAAGAGCTTGACACAGACGCTATAAAGTTCTATCCGGGCATCAGCTACCGTCATCTCTGCGTATGGAACGGCGGTTCAACAAACGTTGATCTCACACCGCCGCATGATATTTCAGACCGCTGCATAGGCGATTATCTGCCAAAGGGTGACGGCGCGGAAAAGCTTCTTGAAATGATGAAGGCTTCGGAGAAGATCTTAAAGGATCACCCGGTAAATAAGGCAAGAGTAGAAAAAGGACTTAACCCCGCAACATCGATATGGCCTTGGGGCGAGGGCACAAAGCCGTCGGTTGAGAATTTCTATGAGAAATACGGACTCAAAGGCTCCGTAATTTCAGCCGTTGACCTTATCAAGGGTATCGCAAAATGCGCGGGCATGGAATCAATTGATGTTCCGGGCGCAACCGGCAACTGCGAAACAAACTGGGTAGGCAAGGCAGAGGCTGCGCTTGACGCGATTTTGCGCGGCAGCGACTTTGTATATCTCCATATGGAAGCGCCGGACGAAATGGGTCACCAGGGCAAACCGGATAAAAAGAAGTTTGCTGTTGAAACAATCGATAACACAGTAGTAAAGTTCCTCAAAGAGGAGCTTGAAAAGCGCGGCATTGATTATAAGATGCTCATAATGCCGGATCATCCGACACCGATTAAGCTCAAAACGCACGTGAGCGACCCTGTTCCGTATGTGATTTATGATTCAACAAAGACAGACGGCGGCTCAGGCTTAACATATACAGAGGAAAACGGCAAAAAGACCGGCATTTATATTGAAAAAGGCTACACATTGATGGATAAGTTCCTCGATAAATAATCTGACAGGAGAATATATAATGGAAAAAGAAAAGTTTTATTTGACAACAGCGATTGCTTATACTTCAAAAACACCGCATATCGGAAACACTTATGAAATCGTTTTATCTGACGCGATCGCGCGCCACAACCGTTTTATCGGCAAGGATGTGTATTTCCTCACCGGTACAGACGAGCATGGTCAGAAGATACAGGAAATTGCGGAAGCTGCAGGCATTACGCCGCAGCAGCACGTTGACAAGATCGCTGGCGAGATCCGCGATATTGCCGATATGCTCAACGTAAGCTATGACGGCTTTATCAGAACAACAGACGATTACCATGTAAAAACGGTTCAGAAGATTTTCAAGAAGCTCTATGATCAGGGCGATATTTACAAGAGTGAATATGAAGGCTGGTACTGCACGCCGTGCGAATCGTTCTGGACAAAAACTCAGCTCAAAGAAGGCTGCCTCTGCCCCGACTGCGGCAGAGAGGTACAGAAGACAAAGGAAGAGGCTTATTTCTTCAAAATGTCAAAGTATCAGAAGCAGCTTGAAGAATATATCGAACAGAACCCTGAATTTATTCAGCCTGAGTCGAGAAAGAATGAGATGCTCAACAACTTCATCAAGCCCGGCTTGCAGGATCTCTGCGTATCTCGTACAAGCTTTTCATGGGGTATTCCGGTAGAATTTGACCCGGGACACGTTGTGTATGTATGGATTGACGCGCTTTCAAACTATATCACAGCTCTCGGCTATGACACAGATGCTGATAAGCAGGGCGAGCTGTACAAAAAATACTGGCCTGCAAATGTGCATATTATCGGCAAGGACATTTTACGTTTCCATACGATCTACTGGCCGATTATGCTCATGGCACTCGGCGAGCCGCTGCCCAAGCAGGTATTCGGACATCCGTGGATGCTTTTCGGCGAGGAAAAGATGAGTAAATCACGCGGCAATGTTATATATGCCGAGGACATGGTTCGTCATTTCGGCGTTGACGCTGTAAGATATTATATGCTTCACGAAATGCCGTTCGCGCAGGACGGAACGATTACCTACGAGGTATTTATAAGCCGCTATAACAGCGATCTTGCAAATACGCTCGGCAACCTTGTCACAAGAACTGTCGCAATGGTGAACAAGTATTTTGACGGCGTTATTCAGGAAAACAATACTCCCGGCGAGTTTGATGATGACTTAATCAAGACCGCGACATGCGCTATTGCAGCAGTTGAAAATAAGATGTCAACACTGCGCGTTTCAGACAGCCTTGATGAAATATGGAAGGTTGTAAACCGCGCAAACAAATATATTGACGAGACAACTCCGTGGATACTTGCAAAGAGTGACGAAACAAAGCCGAGACTCGGCACCGTCCTCTATAACCTTGTTGAAACTATCCGCATAATAGCAGCGCTTCTCACATCATATATGCCCGAAACGGCAGGAAAAATTGCAGAGCAGATCGGCGCTGACGTACTCACATACGAAAGCACAAAGAGCTTCGGCACCACAAAGCCGGGCACTAAGGTTGGCGAAGGCGCGGTAATGTTCGCAAGAATTGACACTGAAAAGAAGCTCGAAGAGCTTGCGGCTGAAATGACCGCAGACGATGAGCCGCAGATTGAGATCGCGCCGTATAAAGAAAACATCCCGTTTGAGGATTGGGAAAAGCTCGATATAAGAGTCGGCAAGGTGCTCGAATGCGAGCCGGTCAAGAAGTCAAAGAAGCTGCTTCGCTTTACGCTCCAGGTTGGCAATGACACGCGTCAGATCCTTTCAGGCATAAAGGCGCATCATGATCCCGAGGAGCTTATCGGCAAGAACGTGATATTTATAGCAAATCTCGCGCCGAGAAAAATGATGGGGCTTGATTCCTGCGGCATGATCCTTTCAGCCGAGCATGAAGGAAACCTCACAGTTCTTACGACATTAAATGATATTCAGTCAGGCGCTGAAATAGTCTAAGGCTAAAACTCCGTGCAATCAAGGATAATAAAGGGGTAATTCACATGGATAAAATAGCAGTTCTTATTCCCTGCTATAATGAGAGTAAAACTATTGTCAAAGTTATAGAGGATTTCAGGAAAGCGCTTCCGGAAGCTGTTATATACGTTTATGATAATAATTCCAATGATAACACAGCGGAGCTCGCAAAGCAGGCGGGGGCTGTTGTAAGACATGAATATATGCAGGGCAAGGGCAATGTTATACGCCGGATGTTCCGGGAGATCGACGCCGAGGTGTATATAATGACCGACGGCGACGATACCTACCCTGCTGAGAATGCGCCCGAAATGGTGGACAAGGTTATCAACAAAAACGCGGATATGGTTGTGGGCGACAGACTCTCATCGACATATTTCACAGAGAATAAGCGCCCGTTCCATAACCTCGGCAACTCGCTTGTACGCACTACGATAAACAGGCTGTTTGATAACGACATCAAGGATATAATGACCGGCTACAGAGCGTTCAGCTACAGGTTTGTAAAGACCTTCCCTGTTCTGTCAAAGGGCTTTGAGATCGAAACGGAAATGACGATACATGCCGTAGATAAGAAAATGCAGGTGGATAATGTCGTTATCGAATACCGTGACCGTCCTGATGGGAGCGAGTCAAAGCTCAATACATATTCAGACGGATTCAAGGTGCTGCGGACAATATGGCGGCTTTATAAGGACTATAAGCCGAAGCAGTTTTTCTCGCTGCTCTCGGTTATGCTTATCATAATAGCCCTGATATTCTTCTTCCCTGTTCTTATAACATATATTGAAACAGGCTTTGTGCCGCGGCAGCCGACACTGGTTGTATGCGGGTTTGTTACGCTCGGAGCTATACAGTCCTATTTTTCCGGTATGATACTGTCTACCCTCACACAAAAAAATAAGCAGGATTTTGAATACAGACTTATTCAAGCAGAAACAAC
This sequence comes from Oscillospiraceae bacterium, assembly GCA_022509005.1. Classification (GTDB taxonomy): domain Bacteria; phylum Bacillota; class Clostridia; order UBA1381; family UBA1381; genus Ornithomonoglobus. The sequence continues at coordinate 10,827 of JAFLUC010000047.1, forward strand.
ATATAAACAGCTTATCGCAAGTGGAGAAAACAAATGAAAATCAATATAAGAAAAGCAATCACATCAGGTTCATGCGCAGCTCCTAAGAAATACGGGATTATCTTAGGAGTTTTTCTCGTTCTTTCCGTTATTCTTGAGCTTTTTGTCTTTAATTATAAATGGATAGATTCCGGGAGCAGCACACCTATACCACTAACCCCCGCGCGGACCACAGAATCCGGGTTTGACGGAAAAGCGAAATCTGTGCTGGTATTTAAAGATATAGATACCGAAATTAAATATATCCGCATCTCGCCCGGACTCAAAAAAGGAGAAACGGCAAAAATAACCGTATCCGCGATCGATGAAGCAAACTCCGGCTACCTTTCCGCACCGGAGCACGTAATTGCCGGAGGCGTTAAGGCAAGCGAGTATCTGCGGCTTCATTTCAGCGGCGAGGTGAAATCTCTTAAAATTGTATTTAACGATTTTGAACCGGATTCAGCGACTATCACGGAGCTTAACACAAAGGTTCCGCTAATGGTGTCATGGATAAGAATTCTCTTTGTTTTTCTCCTGATGTCGGCTATTTATATTTTACGACCAGGCTCGCCGGTATATAAGATCAAGACAGATCTTACTCACGGACGTCAGAAAATAGCGTGTATTATCCTTTTCCTTGTGATGTCAGTTTCATATTCCAGCATTTCAAAATGGAACACCACCGCGCTTCACTGGTACAAGGATAACGCAAATCATCAGCAGTATTACAGTGTGATTGAAGCGTTCAGATCAGGACAGCTCAGCTATATAGAGGAACCGTCAGATGAGCTCAAGGCGCTTGACAATCCGTATGATTATTCGGAACGGTATAGAAAGGGAGTTAAATTCAAATGGGATAACGCCTATTATAACGGAAAATATTATTCATATTTCGGAGTAGCACCGGCAATATTGTTATATCTTCCGTATAACCTTATAACGGGCGAAAATCTGCCTAATTCGACCGCATTGTGCATATTCGGAATACTCACAATTCTCGGAATCATGCTCTTGCTTTGGGAGATCATCAAGAAGTGGTACAGAAACACACCATTTGCCGTTTATCTGCTGCTTTCGGCAGTTATACCGTTTGCATCTGCGCTTGCCTATGCCGCGTATAAGCCCGATTTCTACATGGTTCCGCCCATGGCGGCGCTTATGTTCGCATCATTCGGTCTGGCGCTCTGGATCTCGGCAGAGGAACCGGAAAATAAGCTGAAGGCATGGAAGCTTTGTCTCGGCGCTGTATGCCTTGCGCTTACAGCCGCCTGCAGACCGCAGTTCCTCATAGCTGTTGTGTTTGGTATTATTCTGTTCTGGGATCATGTTTTCAAAAAGCGCGCGCTTTTCTCAAGATCGGGAACAAAACAGACGATCGCAATATGCGCTCCATTCGTTATAATAGGCGCGGCGGTGATGTGGTATAATTATGCGCGGTTTGGTTCGCCCTTCGATTTCGGCGCAAACTATAATCTCACATCAAACGACATGACCCACCGCGGCTTCGTAATGGGAAGAATAGGCTTAGGTATATTCTCGTATTTCCTTCAGCCGATAAGAATCACTCCGATATTCCCATTCCTGCACGATTTTTACTGCGAAGCGACATACCAGGGACTTACGCTTGCCGAACCGCTGCTCGGAGGCGTCCTAATGCTCTATCCGCTGCTCTTCCTCGGATTATACGGCGCATTCCGCCGCAAACTGTTCGGGCAGGACAAGCGTATATATGGACTCGTTCTCTCCGCGCTGATCCTTGCGGTTGTAACCGCCGTAGCGGACGCGCAGATGGCAGGACTGCTCACAAGATATTTTACAGACTTTGTATGGATGCTGATGCTTGGATCGGTAATCACAGTATTCGCACTGTATGAAAGGAATATCGATAAACCGGAAACGCTCAGAAGAACGCGTACGATAATACTTATATTATCATATGCTACCATCGCGCTTTCGCTGTTGAGTATACTTGCCCACTCCGACCAGTCTATTGTGCGGAATAATCCGTATATGTTCTATAAGCTGCAGCACCTGATCGCCTTCTGGGTCTGATAAGGATCTGCACGAAAGGGATTCGGAATTATATCAGAATAGTAAAATGGCGCGATTTGAGTTGTAAGATCGCGCCATTTTTTATAGTCACATTATTTGTTTTGTAAACAGATAACCCGTCAGATATATTCCGAATAAAATTGCGAAAGATACCATAATGGGTGTATGAAATTTTTTATGCCGCTCCGTGAAATCGGCAAGGAATATAAATAACGGCAGTGCGCAAAGCGTATATCTTGCTATGCTCATGGGCCATGTTATGCCTGCATTTATTATAAAGTATATAATAATATACACGGTATACATGTTTTTATTTCGCCGCGCTCCGTAAAGCATCATAGCAAGCATGAATATAATTCCGCCGAGATCGGGCAGAAACGCGCTTACTTTTACCATGATGCTTCTGTTCTCAGACATCAGCTCTCTGATTACAATCTGAATACACCGGCCGAAATAACAGTTTTCCTGATTCCATATCTTTTTTTCGAGCTCTAAGAACTTAAACCAGTCTCCGCTTGTTTTGTAATTGCAATACAGATATATAAAAACTCCAAACAGCGATAACAGTATAAGCGAGCCTTTTTTAAAAACAAGTCCTAACGTCTGTTTTATCTGCTTATCCTTAAGCATTTTAAATATGCCGTAATACTCAATAAATTCAACCGCCGCGGGAAATAGTATCAGAATACCTGAAATTCGCGACAATGCGGCAAAAATACCGAACACTCCGACCATAAGCCAGTTATGCCTGCGTATAAAATAAAATGATGCCGCGGTTGTCAGGAAAAATGTGCTTTCCGTAAGCATCGCTCCGAAGAAGAAGCCGAACGGAAAAACCGATATATAAATCAGCGCTTTCTTCGCCGTTTCTCTGCTGTAATCAAGGAGCACAAGCTTGTACATAAAGCAGCATGCCGCACTGTAGCAAAGCGATGAGGTCAACAGCGCGGAAATCTGCGTGTTTTGTATTGCAAAGTTAAAAATTCTTGCAATGAAGGAATACAGAGGTAAGAAAACGAGCGTTACATATTCGCCGCGTTCATACATCTCCTTGTATCCGCCTTTAATCATGTTATTGTAGCCTGTGGCGTCCCATTGCTTCCATTTGTGCACAATATCCATTATGCTTATCTTATCGGTTCCGTTAAATAATGCGATCGGAATTGACGACGCCGCAAATACGAATACTCTGAAAGCTAGCGCTGCAAAGAAAATGTACAGCAATTCTTTTTTGCCTGCAATATGCGGTTCGTTTATCGTCCTCGATTTATCTGCCAGCAGGAACGATACGATCTTGTTATCAGATTTCCTTATACCGCCTCCCGCGTTAAACACGCGTATAGCCGTAATGCCAACCGTTCCCCATACGATTACACTTGCAATAATTGAAAGTATCATTATCTTTTCTCCACTACATAATAGTCACCGAATTGAGTAAAGTCATATATTCTTCTATCAAAACGGTACAGATCATTTCCGGTTACGACATAAGCAGCGTCCTCATCCGGGTTTATCGTTATATTTTTTATACTTCTGAAGGTATAGCGTTCCTTAAACGGAAGGAATCCTTTAATCTCCTTTTTACCCTGATAATACTCCGCATCTGTCTGATGGTAGAACATTGTAAGTATTTCACTGACATTGCTCGCGCCTTCATACTGACTGTCTGCCGTTATATACAGCTTTTCCGCATCCGAATCACGAAGCGCTGTTACCGCATCGCCGAAGTTTTTGAAAAACTGTCTGTCCATCATGTCGGAATAAGATGTAAAATACGTGTTTATAAATAATATAAACGCGAGCAGATACGCCGCCGCAATTCCCCATTTGAGCGCCGCCATCCATTTTATCGCATAGCATATTCCTATTCCGGACATAATGATGATCGGGTAGTAAACAATGTTTATACGGTTTACATTTACACCGTTGGTGGTAAGTCCGCACCAGATACCGGTGAGCAGGAACATAAGCGCAAGAACCGCGCCCATAGATTTTCTGTGATCCTTAATAAGCGCAAAAATTCCGACAATCGTAAACGGCATTGAGAACAGATATATTGTTCCGAAGCCTTCGACATCGTTCCACGGCAGATCCTTCTTTTGCAGCAGGGTTACATTCATGAGCGATTTGAAGTTGTTTTTAAGCTGAGCAAGGAAATCATCCGAGAAGAATAATATATCATTTGAGCGGACGCTGTTCGGGAAATACGGGATGGTGAAAAACGGAGTCTTAATTGTATCATGCTTAAGGAAATTGATCACCATAGTCGTTATAAACGGCCACGCGACAAGCAGATAAACAACAAGCGCCAGTATCGCGTCTTTTATCGTCAGCTTTTTTGTAATAAGCAGATATACGCAGGCTGCAAGCAGGAACAGCGGCATTGTGTATATTGATATGCCGTAGCAGTACATACACAGTCCGAACATTATCATCGAGATTACAAGGAATAATTTCCGATCCAGGCCTTTGTTAAGAAAATAGATACCCATTATGAAAAAGTGCGGGTACAGATTACAGTCAAGCGCCCAGCGGCTCTGAAGTATGTGCCACGGATTTATTACCGCGAAAATCAGCACTACCAATGCCGCGCCCTTTCCGAACACATCGCGGATAAATAAGTATAAGCATACAAGTCCCGCCATACTGACAATAAGCTGCGGCAGACGCGCCGTGATCGGATTCAGTGAAAACAGCTTTATAAACGGCACCATAAGATACGACAAAAGCGAGCTCATCTGACCATAGCCCCATGCCGTCAAGTGAACAGGCATCCACATACCGTAACGGTCGGTACCGTAATCGGCAATCGCCTTCGCGTCAACCGCCGCCATTGCTCCGTCCTGATTGAATCCGCCCGGAACCGAACCGAATTTATACACTCGGATAAAAAACGCTAAAAACAGAACAGCTCCGAGAGCTATCTTATAGTGCATATCCTTAAGCTGACGCTGGGACGCAAGTGTTTTTCCTTCTGCTGTGAAAATGTAGCTTTTGTAAATTACAATACTACACAGCGCAATCGCCGCTACCAGCAGAATATGATTAAAAGTTGTCATTTTTCTTATCTCCTCTTACAATGCGTTTTATAATATAGCGAGGACGACCCTTAACTTCCTCGTATATTTTCTTTATATAAATTCCTGTTATACCGATATTTATCATCGTGATAGAACCGATAATAAGCTGTAAAATTATAACGGTGGTAAAACCGCTTTGCGCATGACCGCTAAGCTTCATATAAAGCGTTTGAGCGATCATTATTATAAAGAACGCAAGAAACATCACTCCGAAGCATGAAGCAAAATACAGCGGCACAGAGGAATATGATGTTATTGCGTTTACCGCAAGCCGCGTAAGGCTTTTCAGCGACCATTTTGACGTTCCTATCTCACGCTCGGCAACGTCAAAATACACTTTCGTTCGTCTGAACCCTATCCATGAGGACATCCCGCGGAAGAAGGTTTCCTTTTCCGGCATCGACTTCCACGCTTCAATCGCGGCTCTGTCAAGCAGTCGGAAATCAGATGCGTTTTGTAAATCTATATCGGACATTTTTTTCAGTATTTTGTAGAAGCCGTTTGCGCAAAGGCGATAAACGGGATTTTCCTTAATTCTCGCGTTTTTCACGCCTTCGACAACCTCGTATCCCTCATCGCGCCACAGCCGGTACATTTCCGGTATCACCTCCGGCGGATGCTGCATATCGGAATCTATACAGACGCAGCATGCCCCGCGGGCATTGTCAAGCCCGGCGCACAGCGCGCTTTCCTTGCCGAAATTGCGGCTTAAAGCGATAGCTGTTATCGTGTCATATTCACTTGTGAGATCGGTTATTTCATTCCAGCTGTTATTTTTGGAGCCGTCGTCAACGAGTATGATCTCATATGGTATTTCCGCCTTTTCCAAAACTCCTATCGTACGCTTTATTCCTATCGCTATCTGTGTTTCATTGTAGATAGGGATAATAACCGAAAGCATTTTATCCAAAACAATCAGCTCCCTTTATTCTTATAAATAATCTTATCATATATAAAATAGTTCCATACCGCTACCACTACCTGCATTACCGGCTTCGTCGCGGCAAACGGAATACTTAACCGCCTTCCCATAAACGAGATCGCCTCGTTTGAGATCACGGTATTTATTGCAAGCAGTGCCGCCATAAGCGCAAGCTGCTTTACCACGCTGCCGTTTGATCTGAATGCCCAGCTGCGGTTCAGAATAAAACTATATATAAATCCGCCGATAACAGCAGCGGTGTTGGCGATTTTTTCAGGCTCTACAGCATATCCGGCTATATTTACCGCGTTATCCGCGCCGATTATAAGCAGCAGAATTTCAAATATCGCAAAATCCACGATCACTGCGCTGCCGCCCACAAACAGATAGCGTATAAATTTTCCTGTTCCGCCTTTTGCGGTTATGATGCTTTTAAATTTTTTTATCATGAGCTTATCAATTTCATATTACCTGTCGCCAATATACTCCTCGACAATATACCGCGGTCTGCGCTTGACCTCTTTATACATCTTTCCTATATATTCGCCTATAAGCCCGATACCGAGAAGCTGCAGTCCGCCTATGAACCATATTGAACACATAATTGATGTCCAGCCGATATCCGTATTTCCGAGCGCCTTCTGGATAAGCGAATATATTGCCATAGCAACCGCAATAATACACGCTATCACGCCCACAGTGGAAATAAGTCTTATCATATTGACGCTGAACGATGTTATGCCGTCAAACGCGAATGAAAGCATCTTCTTTAGCGGATACTTCGATTCTCCCGCAAAACGCTCGTTTCTGTTATAATATACACAGTCCGTTTTATAGCCTATCATCGGAACCATGCCTCTTAAGAACAAATTGCGTTCCTCAAATTCAGCTAAGCCCTCGAGCGCTCTTCTTCCCATAAGTCTGTAATCAGCATGATTATAGACTATGTTTACACCCATAAGCTTCATGAACTTATAGAAGCCTAAAGCTGTTGTGCGTTTAAAGAACGTATCCGTCTTTCGCTCTTTTCTCACTCCATATACGATTTCACACTTCTCATCGCGGAATTTTTCTATCATTTCGGGAATCACATGTATATCATCCTGCAGATCCGCATCAATTGAAATTGCGCAGTCGCATTCATCCTTTACCGTCATCAGACCGCCGTAAAGCGCGTTCTGATGACCTACATTATGCGCGAGCTTGATTCCGCAAACCTCCGTATGCGCTTCTTCGAGCTCCTCTATGATCTCCCATGTCCTGTCCTTGCTTCCGTCGTCAACAAAAACCATGCGGCTCGAAATCGAAATAAGACCATCATCTCTCATCTCGCGGAAAAGTTCAAGCAGCTGACGGCAGGTTTCGGGAAGAACCTCCTCCTCATTATAGCAAGGCAATACAACATATGCCTTTACCGGTTTTTTATTGAATTTCTCACTGCGCCTTATCATAAATTTCCTCCAACTGTTCCTTACTGAACACATATTTTTTATCACAGAACTGGCAGCACATTTCCGCCTCGCCCTGCTCGTCTATTATTTCACGGATATCCTTTCTGCCTATCGAGATCAGCGCGCGCTCCATCCTTTGGCGCGAGCATTTGCATTCATAAGCAGGCTCCGCTGATTTATTTTCAATGACCATATCAAAGCCGTTTGTCACTGCAAACGCAATCTCCTGCGCCGTCATGCCGTTGGCTACCATATCGGTGATCGGCGGAAGATTTTGTATAAGCTCGGTAAGCTTGTCCGCTGTTTCATCTGTTGCCTCTGGCATGAGCTGGATCATATATCCGCCTGCGGCCTTTATCGAAAGATCCGTATCCACTAGCACGCCAAGCGCGATTGCCGTAGGGATCTGCTCGCTTTTTGCATAATAATAAGTCAGATCCTCCGCTATCTCTCCGGTTGTGAGCGGTATTCTGCCTATATACGGCTCCTTTAAACCTAAATCACGTATAACGCTCAAAAATCCGCTTCCGACCGCGCCGCCCACGTCAAGCTTACCCTTACTGTTCGGCATAAGATCCGCGTGCGGATTTGCCACATAGCCGCGCACGTGTGCGTTGCTGTCCGTTACCGCGATCATCGTTCCTAGCGGTCCGTCTCCGTTTATCTGTAACGTAATCGCGTCATCCTCACCCTTAAGCTGAGCGCCCATGATTGCCGCGCCGGTAAGAAGTCTGCCGAGTGCAGCGGAAGCAGTTGCGGATGTGTCATGAATACGGCGCATTTCGTTTACAAGCTCCGTTGTGACTGCCGCAAAAACGCGTATAGTTCCGTCAACACTGTTTCCGCGAACCAATATATCCATATTTATCCTCCTAAGTTGCATAGGCGAGCAGCGGGCTTTAGCCCGCGACTAGCCTAATTATAACAATACATAGTAAGTATACCACAAAATCCAATAAAAGTCTATAAAAAACGCAAAAAAATTGACTCGATTTATATTTTTCGAGGTTTGACATTTTATCGGATTTATGATATATTTATATCATAACGAAAGGAGGGATAGATATGTCAAGTGACGAGAAAGATTATACTGCCCAGGACCCGGCAGAGGTTATGGAAAAGCCTGATTATGAAAAAGAGATCCTCGGCATTATAAGAGGAAAAGCCTCGCCGAAGGCTATGCTCGCGCAATTGGAGGACTACCATGCCAATGACCTTGCTCAGGCCATAGAAAGCCTTGATATCTGGGAACGGAAAAAGCTCTATAGAATTTGCACAGTTGAAATGCTTGCGGAGGTTTTTGAGCATCTGGACGAGCCCGGTACTTATTTTAATGAAATGGATATACAGAAGGCTGCCGCTGTTGTTGCGGAGCTGGAAACCGATACGGCCGCTAATATTCTGCACGAAACAGAAAAAGAGAAACGCGCCGCGATCATTGAAATGCTGCCGCATGAGATACGTCAGGAGATCCATCTTATGGCAACCTTTGACGATGATGAGATCGGTTCGCGCATGACAACGAACTGTATTATTATCCGCGAAAATCTGACAATAAAGCAGGCAATGAGCGAGTTGATTGCTCAGGCAAAGGAAAATGATAATATTACAACGCTTTTTGTTGTGGATGAAACCGGAGAATTCTACGGTGCAATCGACCTGAAGGATCTGATAACAGCCGATGCCGGTGATTCACTTGAAAATCTGATACAGACCTCCTTCCCGTATG
>JAFLUC010000048.1 GCA_022509005.1 Oscillospiraceae bacterium
ATCTTGACTCTTGTCTGCTCCATTGTGTCTCTTTCGCGGATCGTAACAGCGCCGTCCTCGACTGAGTCAAAGTCGTATGTTATGCAGAACGGTGTTCCGATTTCATCCTGACGGCGGTATCTCTTGCCGATCGATCCTGCGTTGTCGTATTCGCAGTTGTATTTCTTGCAAAGTCTGTCAAATATCTCTGTCGCCTGCTCGTCAAGCTTCTTTGAAAGCGGGAGAACCGCTGCCTTAACCGGAGCGAGTGCCGGATGCAGGTGAAGAACAACTCTTACATCGTTCTTAGCCTCATCGATCACCTCTTCGTCATATGCGTCGCACAGGAACGCGAGTACAACACGGTCCGCGCCGAGCGACGGCTCAATTACGTACGGAACGTATTTCTCGTTCGTTACCGGGTCCATGTATTCAAGGTTAACGCCCGAATGCTCGATATGCTGCTTTAAGTCGTAGTCGGTTCTGTCTGCGATACCCCAGAGCTCGCCCCAGCCGAACGGGAACAGGAACTCGATATCGGAGGTTGCCTTTGAATAGAACGCAAGCTCCTCCTTTGCGTGGTCGCGGAAACGAAGTGAGTCCGGACGCATGTTGAGCGAGTGGAGGAAATCTATACAGAACTGCTTCCAGTAAGCGAACCATTCAAGGTCAGTATCGGGCTTGCAGAAGAATTCAAGCTCCATCTGCTCAAACTCACGCGTTCTGAATGTGAAGTTACCCGGTGTAATCTCGTTTCTGAACGATTTTCCGATCTGCGCGATACCGAACGGTACCTTTTTACGTGATGAACGCTGAACGTTCTTGAAGTTTACAAATATACCCTGAGCCGTCTCGGGACGGAGATAGATCGTGTTTTCCGTGTCCTCAGTAACGCCCTGGAAGGTCTTGAACATAAGATTGAACTGACGGATATCCGTAAAGTTTCTCTTGCCGCACTTGGGGCATACGATCTCATGCTCGTCAATATATGCCTTTAACTGCTCGTTTGTCCAGCCGTCACAGCAGATGTCCTCATTGTGCTCTACGGCATAGTCCTCAATGAGCTTGTCTGCTCTGTAGCGTGACTTACAATCCTTACAGTCCATGAGCGGGTCGGAGAATCCGCCAACGTGACCTGACGCTACCCATGTCTCCGGGTTCATGAGGATCGCACAGTCTATTCCCACATTATATTTTGATTCCTGGATAAACTTTTTTCTCCATGCAGCCTTGACGTTATTCTTAAGCTCAACGCCGAGCGGACCGTAATCCCATGTGTTCGCAAGTCCGCCGTAGATCTCGCTGCCCGCAAATATGAAGCCTCTGCCTTTGCAAAGAGCAACTATTTTATCCATTGTCTTTTCTGTATTGTTCATTCGATTAAGCCTCCTATGAAAATTATCCATATATAGTTTATATTTTATAATATAGGATATGATTTGTCAAGTATAAATTTGCCGCGATACCATATAACCATTATGCATAATAATGCGGTATTTGAGATATGTATTATTTGTTAATAATTTATCCTTGAAAAACAAATAAGTTTGTGTTACAATGAAAATGATAAAATAGAAATTTTCTGGGGACACCCGGATCTGTAAAAGCAATAAAAAAGAGATAATCGGTTTATGTTGGATCTGGCGGGAGGAGACATAATGCAGTTCGTTTTATTTTTGAATCAGCTTATCGGATTATTGTTTATAATGTGTTATTCATATCAGGTATGTTATATACTGGTACCGTTTATAAAAAAAGAGAAGAAGATCTACAACGCGGCGGAGCAGAATCGTCTTGCCGTTCTTATATCGGCAAGAAACGAGGCAAGAGTTATCGGACATCTTATCGAGAGCATCAAGGCTCAGACGTATAACCCGGAGCTGATCGATGTTTATGTTGTCGCGGATAACTGTACGGATAATACCGCAGATATCGCGGAGAGTCTGGGCGCGAATGTATATAAGCGATTTGATAATGTCAATATCGGCAAGGGTTATGCCCTGAACTTCCTTCTCGATAAAATAAATAATAAACACGGCAATGATTATTATGACGGATATTTCGTTATCGATGCCGATAACATTCTTGATAACCGCTATATAGAAGAAATGAACAAAATGCTTTCAGGCGGATATAATGTTGTCACAAGCTATCGTAACTCGAAAAATTACGGCGATAACTGGATCTCAGCAGGATATGGATTATGGTTCCTGCGTGAGTCAAAGTATCTTAACTATTCGCGAATGCTCATGAATACAAGCTGCGCAATTTCCGGAACAGGCTTCCTGTTCGATAAGGAGATCGCAAAGAATCTTAACGGCTGGAAATATTATCTTCTGACCGAGGATATTGAATTTACTGTCGATCATGTGATCCGTGACTATAAAATAGGATATTGTCATAGGGCGGTGCTCTATGATGAGCAGCCGAATACATTCCGTCAGTCGGTACGCCAGCGTATGCGCTGGGCGAAGGGATATTTCCAGGTACTTTGCAACTACGGACCAAGACTCGTGAAGGGCGTTTTCGGCAAGAACAAGTTTTCGTGCTTTGATATGTCAATGTCGATCGTGCCGGCGCTTATGCTTACAATATTCGGCGGAGTAATAAATATTACCGCGGCTATTACGGGACTTCTCACCGGAGTAAGTGTACAACCTGTTCTGCAAAGCTTCTTTGGCGGTATGTGCAGTATGTATTTATTGATGTATGTAATAGGACTTATCACTACGATCACAGAATGGAAAAAAATATATACAAGCGCGTTTAAAAAGCTCTTGTATACCTTCACATTCCCGATATTTATGATTACATATATCCCGATATCGATCATGGCATTCTTCAAGAAGGTTGAGTGGAAGCCGATCGTGCACAGCGAGGCAAAATCGCTCGCGGATATAAAAAGCGTAAATTGACAAGCGGAAAGGAAGCTGATGAGGCTTCCTTTTTTGGTTGCCCGGATAAGAAATTGTTGACAAAAAAATGACGGTATGATACAATCATATAGTGCATTATTAATATAGAAAAGGATGATATTTATGAAAAAGAGGCGATTTATTGCAAGCCTGATGGCGGCTGTGATGATTATCGGATCACTGTCGGCATTCGGCGCCGCGCAGGACACAGCGTATGCGGGCACTGAAATGACGACGATGGCGACGGCTGAAACGGCGAAGGTAAGCGCGTGGGATTTTGCGTCATACAGTGACGATGAGCTCGCCGAGTATAATAAGATCTATCTTTCTGATCCCGAAAGAAAGGCTAAGGTTTCAAACAACGGCGGGAAATATGGTGATTCAGTGATTGAAAGATGCTATGACGGCAACTGGGAAACTCATTGGGAAACCGGAAGGGCAAACAGCGCAACACATCAGAACTATGTGGAGTTTACCTTCAATGAGCCGACTACTATAGGCAGAATAGTTTATCGCGCGCGCGTAAACGGCGCGCCGGGAAAGGGCTTCCCGACGCAATTTCAGATATACGGAGCAGAAACCGAAAATGCTGAGTATCAGCTTGCAGCAGAAGGATATTATAACACTGTAACCACAAATCCAATTGTCATATCCTTCACGGAGCGCTCGTTTAAGAAGCTGAAATTTGTATGGGTAAAAGCCAATGAGGATTGGGCTGCAGCGAGTGAATTCAGATTTTACAAATCTGACGATGTGAAAGAGAACTTCTTAAAATTGTTCTTAGACGGTTCATGCAGCAGCTTAGCATATGGCGTAACCTCGGAGCAGGTTGAGAAAATGGCAAAGGAAGCCGAAGACTATCCTATGCAGCAGATGATCGAGCCGTATATTGACGCGGCATATAACCTGTTAGGCATGCCGGGACGCGGCGAGAATATTCACGAGCCGTTTACTATGAGCCAGCGCGGAAACAGGGGAACGGAGTTTAATAGAGTCGCCAGTACATATCAGATGGGCGGTCAGTATGACGTTACCGGCTACTATGCTATGCCGGGCGAAACGATAGGCGTGTTTGCAAACTATGATCCCGATGGGCCGAAGCCGCGAATCGTGTTTGCAACGGCAAATCAGGACCCGCAGCAGTGGTATAAGGGCTATGACGGCGTGGCGCTGAACATAGGATATAATGAAGTTGTATGCACCGGCATGAAGGGCTGTCAGCTTATCTACTTATATAACCCCGCGCTTCCGGCTGATCAGGCGTTTGCGCCTGTAGCGCGTATTGTGGGCGGAACAGAGTATCCGGTTTACCGCTATAATGCGAAAAATCCTGACGCGAGCGAGGATTCGGACGCGTTTTATAAAAGACTTGAAGAATACTGCAAACAGGTTGGAAACATAGACGCGAAGGTAGAAGCAGGAGAAGGCAAGTACAACGTATGCGAGCTTGTGTCTGACAGGATCGTACTCACCACAAGCGCAAGGGGCGCATTAAAGGGTTTGCAGACTTCTGCTTCGTGGGACGGCGGACAGGGCGCGCTCTGGACGGAAGGAGATCCGAAACGTGTATATCACGGCGCAAAAGATGTTATGGAGCTGTGGGATCAGATGATGCGTGAAGAATACGCGCACTATATGGGCTATGACACTACGGATTTCAATCACGAGGACGCTGAACCGCACCCGGCTTTTCTCTGGAGAATTTATACACACGGTGCCGGCTGGGGCTGGGCTCAGAGTATATACGCGGCAATTAACGCGTTAGGCTGCGAGGCTGATGAAAGCTGGTGGGATGACTCTAATTATTCGTCATTTACCCGTCCAAGCACGATTTTTAACGCCGAATGGGGTACATATCACGAGATAGGTCATGTCTATGACAGCGGCCTTATCGGAACCCCGGAATCTACAAATAACCTTTACGCTCTTATGGGCTCTATGAAATACATAGGTAAGAGCCGTATGGATAACGAAAACAGATGGTATAACCATTTCCAGACCGGTATTAACACCGGCGTTTTCCCTGATGACGATCTGCTGTTCTATCCGGGCGGAACCGTATTCCAGCTTGAAGCTGTGGATTTCAGCAAAACCGCGTTATATAAGGATATAACAAGCAACTACGGCAGAGCTGCCCGCTATGCGAGACTGCACCGCAATGAGCTTAACGGTCTTACAAAGGATGAGAAGCTTATCGTGTCAATGTCTATGGGCGCGGGAGTGGATCTGAGCGCGCACTTTGCTTCATACGGACATGTGCTCGGCGCAGAGGCGAAATGGATATTGAAGGATCTGCCGAAGGAGACAAGACCTATATGGTTTGCTAACGGCAGAACATATCACGGCGGCGCGTTCAGCGAAGATCTGAAGCAAACGGAGCCTAAAATAAAAGGCGCGATTGCCGGCGAGAGCACCGGTACGGTAGTTCTTTCTATGGATGAGACTGTATACGTTGGTGAGGACGGGTCAGATACAGATCTGCAATGCTATTCTATTTCAAGACAGGATATTACAACTCCCGGAGCGCCTGTTCCGGCAGAGCCAGAGTTTATCGGTATTACCGGCGATAACTTTACCACAGCGATTAATGAGCTGTATATATTTGAGGATAAGAATGTAGTACCGGGACATACCTATGAGTATACCGTTACGGCATATGACTGCAGCTTAGAGCCTGCTGATAAATCTGCGACTGTACGGGTAACAATACCGGAGGCGGCAATGGTACCTGTTTACTGGATAGATATTAATCACGGACAAAACCATGGCGCAACATTAACGCCGGGCGGTGAAGGGGCTAAGATTCAGTTAGACTATCGCCCGCTCAACACCACATATGATTTCAGCAGCGCAAAGTGGGAGTATGACGAAAACTTGGTTGAAGTAATCGAAGACCCCGAATATAAGGGAGATCCCACACATAAAATCGTGCGAGCAATAGCAAATGGCACCAGCACCACTATTAAGGTCAGAGTGGGCGGCAATAATGATCCGGGATATGGTTATAACGAGGACGGCAGTCTTAAAACCGGTCCGCAGCTTACAGCCACATTCAATGTTAACTTTAACCACGCCGAGATACCTATGACAGGTATTACATTGGAGCCAAGCACTCTGAAAATGCTTAAGGGTGAAACAACGCAGCTGAAAGCTAAAAAACAGCCGGCAGGCGCAACAACCACGAGCAAATTCGCATGGCGAAGCATGGATGTAAACATTGCACAGGTGGATGATAACGGAAATATAACAGCAGTAGGCGTTGGAGAAACCGACATTAAAGTAAGCATAATAGACAGCGTTGCTCCGAATAACCCAACCCCGCCGACGCCGGGCGACGAGCCGGATGATGAAGGTGAGGGAGTCAATGGATATTTCTGGAAATTGTGTCATGTTAAGGTGGAAGGAACGATTGAGCCGGATAGTATTACTATTGACTCATGGGAACCTACAGAGGATGGAAAACCGGTACTGTATCCCGGTGAAAGATGCTCAAAACATATGACAATAACGTTCCATCCGGAAGACGCGTATGTGAATCCCGATGCTGTAAAATGGGAGGTTGTCAGAGCGACGACAAATAATTCTGCCTATGCAGACTATGTTGAGTGGTTCCCTCCTGCAAGCTTTGATTATGGATATTATCTGGGTTCCGGTGTACTGTTCGGATTGTATGACGGAACTGTAGTTGTGAGGGCGTCTTATGATACTACTGAAAAGACGATTTATTCTGATGAGCTTGAAGTTATAGTAAAATCCGAAGATGAAATCCCGCCGACGCCGGTGCCTACAGAAGTGCCGAAGGCGACGCAGACACCTCAGCCACAGCCTCAGACTACGCCAAATCCCAAGGCGCTGAGAAATGTGAGCATTAACCACACGTCATATACTTTGAACGGTGTAAATTCAACAGTGGAGCTGGAGTTAAGTCCTAACCCCTCTGAAGCAGACGGCAGCGAAAATGTGAAATGGATCAGTTCAAATTCTGCCATTGCCACAGTTACCGCGGTAGAGGATGAGCCTACAAAAGCGATTGTTACTGCTGCCTCGCCGGGTACAGTTGAGATTACCGGAACATGGAGCGGAAAATCAGCAGTATGCCGCGTTACGGTAAATACTGATGTGAAATTAGAAGGCTTGTATTTTAAGGACAAAAATGTAGGTCAGTCGATGGAAAAGACGCTTATCGCAGGCGACAGCTATCAGCTTATACTCTATCCTAAACCGACCAATGCTACCGGTATTGGTGAGACTACATGGGAGAGTAAAAATCCTGATGTCGCGACAGTTGACAAGGAACGAGGTCTTGTTACCGCTGTTGCGCCAGGTACGGCTGTAATCACCGGCAGCGTGCCACAGACTATAGGCGGGGAAACGGTGACTAAGACATTAACTTGTACGATTACCGTTAAGGCGAAAGAAATTCCGCTTACAGGCGTTTCAATCAGTCAGGCAACGCATAGAATGACGCCGGCAGAGTCCCTTACGCTCACGCTTTCGCCGCGTCCGGCAAACGCAAATACAGGCTTGTCGGCGGTTAGATGGGAGAGCAGCGATACGGCAGTCGCAGCTGTTGACGCAAACGGTCACGTTACCGCAAAAGCGGACGGAACCGCTGTGATCACCGGAACAATGGGTGAATTCTCGCAATCATGCACGGTTGTGGTAGATACGAAGCTGGCGGAAGTGATACCTGATGAAAATAATAAGATAGTGCACGATGATAAAAATTTCGATGCAGCTATAGGTTTTAAAACCGGCGCGATTCCATTTAATACATCAGTAGCAGATCTTGCATGGGTGCTTAAACTGAAAAATACTGATGATGAATATGGTGTTAAAATTAATACAACCATAACCGGCGGAAGCGTTATTTTCGGGCTTATCGTAACCGGCAGTGAGGAATGGCTCAACGCGATAGAAAAAGCGGAACTCAGAGCCGGAGTAACATTTGGTGATACGATCAATACCGAAGAAATTTTCGGAAAGAGCGAAAACAGCCGGATTATAGAATAGAAAAGAGGTAATTTATGAAAGGATGGCGATTTATTGCGAGCCTGATGGCGGCTGTGATGCTTATCGGACTGATGCCGGTATTCGGATTGTCACAGAGTACCGCATATGCCGCTGAGACGGCGGAGACAGAAGTCTGGGATCTGACGCATGTTGAGAATAATGATGCGTACAGGAAGGTATTTGCCGCTGACCGCGATAGAAAAGCAGTCGTAACCTCGGACGGCACTCCGTATCAGAGTTATGTTCCGCAAAACTGTTATGACGGAAACCTGAGCACATTCTGGTACGGTCTGATAAGCGGAAGCGCGAAGAAAAATGTAAATTTTAAGTTTGAGGAGCCCGAGCAAATCGGAAGAGTTGTATATTCGGCACATAGCTCAGGTGCCGGATTTGCAGCTGAATTTGAAATCTGGGGCGCGGAAACGGATGACGATGAGCTTACCCTTATCACATCCGGTTCATACGCTCCCGCAGTGCCGAACGGTTCAACAAATCGGATAGTTATAAGCTTTCCGGAGCGCACTTTTAAAAAGCTCAGCTTTGTGTGGAAAAAAGTAACAGGCTCATCCTATTATTTCATAGCCGGCGAGATAAGCTTCTGGAAAGCCGATCCGCAGGACGGTCTGCGCAGGCAGCTTGAGACGGATTTAAAGGGTCTGTTTATGGATTCCTCCTGCTCCGCTCTTGCTTACGGAGTTACGGAGGCGGATGTGAAAGCGCTTGAGGAGCAGGTAAACGAATATCCTGTGCCGGAACTGTTTAAGCACTATATTGACGCGGCATATAACCTGCTGGGATTATCGGGCCGCGGTGAAGATGTTCATGAGCCTATAACGCTTTCTCAGCGCGGAGAAAGGGGTACCGAAGCCAATCGCGTCGGAACACATTATCAGATCGGCGGTCAGTATGATATTACAGGCTATTACGCGAGACCCGGTGAAACCATAGGCGTATACGCAAGCTATGACCCTAACGGACCCGTTCCGAAAATCGTTTTAGCGACAGCCAATCAGGATAAGGGTGCTTGGTATTACGGCTGGAACGGATCAAATCTGAAAAACGGATATAACGAGTTTACTCTTACCGGTATGAAGGGCTGCCAGCTGATTTATTTCTATAATCCCGCGCTGCCGTCAGACCAGGCGTATCCGCCCGTGGTGCAGTTTACGGGCGGCACGAAGTATCCGGTATATCGCTATAACTCCAACAATCCGGAGCTGAGCGATGACCCCGACGCGTTTATGCGTGAATTAGAGGAATACGTCAGCGAGGTCAATGATATTGACGCGGAAGTGGAGAGCGGCAGCGGCAAATATAATGTCTGCGAGCTGGTGTCTGACTTTATGGTGGCTACCACAAGCGCCAAAGGCGGCTTGAAGGGCTTAGAGACATCAACCACATGGGATAAGGGCTGGGGAGCCAATAACCGTACATATTCCGGTCCTAAGGATGTAATGGAGCTCTGGGACCAGATGCTGCGCGATGATTATTATACATATATCGGATACAATATGGATGATCCGACCCATGCGGACTATCGTCCGCGTCCCGCGTTTCTCTGGAGAGTTTACACAAACGGCGCAGGTCTTGCGTGGGCGCAGAGCGTATACGCGGCATTTAACGCGTCAGCCTATGACTCGGAGGCCGACCGTGACGATAATCCATGGGATGATTTCGCATATACGCTCCATACCAGCCCGAACACAATATTAAGTGCCGGCTGGGGTACATATCACGAGCTTGGGCATGTCGTTGACAGCGCTTTCATAGGAAAACCGGAATCAACGAATAATTTATTTGCTCTTTCGGCGTCCTTAAAATATGGTGATCCGAAAAAGACACGAATGCATACCGATAATCGGTGGTATAATCACTTTACAAACGCGATCAATACCGGCGTGTTCGGTGACGGCGACCTGATATATTACCCGGCAACGATCATATTCCAGCTTGAGAGTATAGATTTCAGCAAGACGAAGCTGTATCCGGAGATAGAAAGCCTTTACGGCAGCGCTTCCCGCTATGCGAGACTGCACCGTGATCAGTTAAACGGTCTTTCGTATGACGACAAGCTTATCCTCTGTCTGTCTATGGGCGCGGGCGTGGATCTGAGCGGTCATTTTGCCGTGTTTAACCACCCGGCAAGCGATAATGTTAAATGGCTGCTGCGTGACCTTAAACAGGAAACAAGACCGCTGCACTATGCTAACGACAGAACATGGGAGGGCGAAGGCTTTAATGACGCGCAAAAGGCGCAGACGCCTGAGGTGACTGTTTCATCAGGCAGCAGTGTCACACTGACCATGAAGCAGGACACATATAAAAAGGGAGACGATCCGGAGGGTAAAAATCTGCAGTGCTACGAAATATCGCGGCGCGATATCACAGATCCGAATAATCCGGTTCCCGAAAAACCTGAATTCATAGGCATTACAGGCGACAACCTCAAAACGAAGGAAAATGAAATATACACCTTTACCGACAGGAATGTGTCGCCCGGACATACTTATGAATACACCGTCACAGCCTATGATTGTGACCTCATGGCGAATGAACAGGTATGGAAAGGCACCGTTAGTATATCGAAGAACGCGGTTATCCCCATAACATGGCTCGGAATCAACGGTGTGAAGGAAGGCAGCGCAACGATGCCCGTAAACGGCGAGCTGAAGATTCAGTTAGGTTACACTCCTTCGACAGCCACATATGATTTTAATTGTATCGAGTGGGATATAACAGATAAAAATAAATTCAGCTTAGAGGATGATCCCGATTATCCGGGAGACCCCACGCATAAGGTGCTTAAATCCAAAGGATCGGGCAGCACCGAGATTACAATTGAGGTCGGCGGCGATAATACAGGACATCGTCCGGCCCAGGGTTACGGACGTGACGATAACGGATACTTTATAACGCGCGGTCTTGTGACAGCTAAATTAACTGTCACAACACAAGGAACAACCGAGACAGCTATGACGGGACTTAGCTTTAATAAAGATAGTATTCAGCTGAAACCCGGACAGACAACGGTATTGTCGCTTATAAAGGAGCCTTTGGAGGCAACCAACACAAGAGAGCCTGAATGGTTCAGCACAGACGAGAGCGTCGCGCGGATAGCTACTGACGGCACTGTTACCGCTGTAGGCAACGGAACAGCGACTGTGAGCGCGAGCATAATAGATTCCGTGAGCGGTGGAGTATTTACGGCGAACTGCGAGGTTACTGTAGACAGTAATCTTGAGCTTCCCGAGCCGCAAAGTATAAAAATTGACTCATGGGCAAGCGCCGGTGAGGAATATCCGGTACTTTATTCGGGCGATATCAATTTTCACCAGATGTCCATATCGGTTGAACCGTCTAATGCATCGTTTAACCCGAAGAATGTTAAATGGACGGTCGTGTCCTGCAAAGGTTTCCCTGACTGGGTTAAGGATCCAACCTGGGTGGCAGATTTCGATATGTTTGGTAAAGGCAGAGATGTGCTTGGCGCGTACGGAGGGGTTTCCGGATTTGTGACAGTACAAGCAACGCTTACCCTCTCTGACGGTACTGAACTTACAGCTACACTTGATGTTGAGGTAAGCGAGGAAAGGTACCCGAAGCTTCCGATTGCACTGAGAACACTGGATATTGATAATACATCTGTTACTATAAAAGAAGGCGCAAAAAAGGAGCTGAATCTCATTCCCGACCCGGCCGATGCGGCTTACAGCGAAAAGATATTATGGAAAAGCTCAGATACGGATATTGTAACGGTTGAAAAATCATCAACAGATCCTAAAAAAGCGAGCATAACAGCAATAAAGCCGGGAACGGCGAATATAACAGGAATATGGAGCGGCAAGCAGGTTGTCTGCCGCGTGACGGTAACCGGAGATATAGAGCTTGAAAATCTGCAATTCCAGGGAATGGCAGCAGGCGCGAATATGACCCGCGAAATGACAGAGGGCAGAACGTATCAGCTTATGCTCTATCCAATTCCGGCAAACGCGACAAGCCTCAGCTCAACTGAATGGGTCAGCAGTGACGCGGACATTGCATCAGTTGACGGGAAACGAGGTCTTGTTACAGCGGTGAAGCCGGGAACGGCTGTTATTACAGGTAAAGTGACGCAGACTATAGACGGAGTACCGACAGAGAAGACATTGACCTGCACGGTTACTGTTAAAGCGAACATAATCCCGCTTACAGGCGTTTCTATCAGTCAGGCTAATCATAGAATGAAACTGAATGAAATCCTGACGCTTACTCTTTCACCGCGTCCGTTTAACGCAAACACAGGCTTTACAGAGATTACATGGGTGAGCAGTGATGTGAGTATTGCCGAGGTAGATGAAAACGGTGTTGTTACCCCGAAATCGGGAGGAACCGTTACAATAACCGGAGCAATGGGCGGATTTACACAATCATGTACGGTTGTGGTAGATCCGGTGCTTGCGAAGGTTCAATCAGGTGAGGTAGTGGACGATGATAAAACTGTCGACGCTGCGATAGGCTTTAAGACAGACGCAATCACATTCAATACACCAGTAACAGATTTTGCATGGGTGCTTACAATAGACGGCATCGAGGGCAGATACGGAATCAAGCCTGAGGTCAATACAACGATTGTCGATGGCGAGGTTATTTTCGGACTTATTGTGACAGGCAGGAGAGACTGGCTTGAGAAAATACAAACAGCAGAGCTTACATCAGGCATAAGATTCGGCGATAAAACGCTCGGAGACGTTTTCGGAAAGAGCAAAACAAGCATAATAATTGAATAAAAAAAGATAACTCACGGGGCATCGAACCCCGTGAGTTATCTGCAGATTTGCTTCGCAAATGCAATAACGAAAAAACCGTGCATGGACAAATATCCGTGCACGGTTTTTTAGTCTTGAAAATAAAAGCAATCCATGATATAATACAATTGATTACATATTGACTAAGGGTGATGCATAGAATGATACTTGCTATAGATATAGGAAATACCAATATAGTTATAGGCTGCATCAAGGGCGACAGGATACTGTTCAATGAACGGGTATCAACAGATCATAAGGCGACTGACCTTGAATACGCGATTCAGCTTAAAACTATTATAGAAATACACAATCTGGATAAGAACGAGATCGAGGGCGCGGTTATGTCCTCGGTTGTGCCGTCGGTGACGGGGATAGTCAAGCATGCCGTTAAAAAGCTGCTCGATATCGACACGCTCGTTGTCGGTCCGGGTATAAAAACAGGGCTGAGAATCTTAATCGACAGCCCGTCACGGCTCGGTTCGGATCTCGTTGTAGACGCCGTTGCCGGAATAAACTACTACAAGGCGCCGCTTATTGTTATCGACATGGGAACGGCAACGACAATGTCGGTCATAGACAAGGACAATAACTATATCGGCGGCATGATAATCCCGGGTATGCGCACATCGCTTGATGCGCTTGTAAGCGGTGCGGCACAGCTCTCGAAAATTCAGCTCAAGCAGCCCGAGAACATAATAGGCAAGCATACCGCCGAATGTATGCAGAGCGGTATCATGAACTTTACCGCCTCCGGCATTGATGGATGTATCGACAGGATAGAGGAGGCGCTGGGCTATAAATGCACGGTAGTCGCGACAGGCGGTCTTGGCGGGCTGATAGTGCCGCTGTGTAAGCATGATATTATTTATGATGATGATCTGTTATTAAAAGGTTTGTTGGTTATATATAGAAAGAATCGGTGAATGGAATGAAAAAAGAATTTGACCACGAAAAAATAAAGGGCGCGATACGCACCATAATAGAAGCGCTCGGTGATGACCCGAACCGCGAGGGCTTAATAGAAACCCCGGACCGGGTCGCGAGAATGTATGATGAGGTTTTCGAGGGAATGCGCTATACAAATGATGAGATAGCGGAAATGTTTAACAAATGCTTTGAGGACGTAGAGTCACACGACCTTGTGCTTGTTAAGGATATTGAAGTATTCAGCTACTGCGAGCACCATCTTGCGCTGATGTATAACATGAAGTGCCATGTGGGCTATATCCCCAACGGCAAGGTTATAGGCCTTTCAAAGATCGCAAGAATCTGCGATATGGTCGCTAAGCGTTTGCAGCTTCAGGAGCGCATATGCTCCGATATCGCATACATCATGCAGAAGGTATGCGAGACGGAGGACGTTATCGTCATAGTCGAGGGCGAGCACAGCTGCATGACCGCGCGCGGTATAAAATCGCGCGGCGCAAAAACGCGCACGAGCGCGATACGCGGTCTATTCGATACAGACTATGAATTGCGTCACGAGGTGTATGAATTACTGAAATAAGGAGAGATATATATGTTAAAAAAACTTACACGATCTATCCGGGAATACAAAAAGCCGTCGATTCTCACGCCGGTTTTTGTTATTCTTGAGGTATTCATGGAAATCCTGATACCGTATCTGATGGCAAGGCTCATTGATAATATCGGCGATATGGGCTATGTAATACGGCTTGGGATATTCCTCATAATATGCGCTGCGTTAGCGCTGCTTTTCGGCGCGCTTGCGGGTAAAACAGCGGCAACGGCGTCGGCGGGATTTGCGAAAAACCTGCGGTTTGATATGTTCCGCGACGTTCAGAAATTTTCGTTTGCCAATATTGATGAGTTTTCAACAGGCGGTATCGTAACGCGGCTTACGACCGACGTAACAAACCTGCAAATGGCGTATATGATGATTATACGAGTAGCCGTAAGATGCCCGATCACAATGATCTGCGCGCTTATTATGGCGTTCAGCGTTCACTCGAAGCTTTCGCTTATCTATCTTATAATCATCCCGATACTAGGGTTCGCGCTCTATAAGATAATGACTACGGCGCATCCTGTTTTTGAAAAGATGTTCCGTGTCTACGATAAGCTCAATAACGTAATTCAGGAAAATCTCCACGGCATAAGAGTCGTGAAATCGTATGTGCGCGAGAATCACGAGGAGAAAAAATTCAAGGAGCAGGCGGGAGATATATACAAGTATTCGGTAAAGGCGGAGAAGCTACTCGCGTTTAACGGTCCGATCATGCAGCTCTGTATTTATTCCACGATGCTCGTCATTTTCTGGTTCGGCGCGCATTTCATTGTAAACAGCGGCGGCACCGATCTTTCAACAGGTAATCTCACAAGCCTTTTCACGTATACTATGCAGATACTCATGAGCCTTATGATGTTCTCAATGGTGTTCGTAATGGTGACTATGGCTCGTTCATCGGCGTATCGTATATACGAGCTTATCAATACAAAGAGCGATATAACAAACAAGGACAGACCGGTAAAATACATACCGGACGGAAGAATTCATTTTGACCACGTTTCATTCGCTTATCCGGGTCACACGCGCTCGCTTAAAAATATCAATCTTGAAATACCGTCGGGCGCGGTAGTCGGTATAATCGGCGGCACGGGTTCGGGCAAATCGTCGCTTGTGCAGCTCATTCCGAGACTGTATGACGTGACCGAGGGCAGAGTTACGGTCGGCGGCCGCGATGTGCGCAACTACGACCTTGACACGCTGCGTGACGGCGTTGCGATGGTATTGCAGAAAAACGTTCTGTTCTCGGGCACGATAAAGGAGAATATGCGCTGGGGCAACGAGAACGCGACAGATGAAGAGATAAAGGCGGCATGCCGCGCGGCGTGCGCCGATGAATTTATCGACACATTCCCAGACGGATATGATACATATATCGAGCAGGGCGGATCAAATGTTTCGGGCGGTCAGCGCCAGAGGCTTTGTATCGCGCGGGCGCTTTTGAAAAAGCCGAAGATCCTTATTCTCGACGACAGTACAAGCGCCGTTGATACAAAAACAGACGCGCTAATCCGAGAGGCGATGCAGCAGGCGATACCGGGCGCGACAAAGCTCATAATCGCGCAGAGAATTTCGTCCGTTGAGCATGCGGATATGATCGTTGTCATGGACGGCGGCAGGATAGACGGAATCGGAACTCATGAGGAGCTTCTTAAATCAAATGAGATTTATAAAGAGATTTATGAATCACAGGTGAAAGGGGGCGGCGAGGATGAGTAAAAAAGAAATGCCGAAGGGTATGCCAAAGCGCACTAAGGGCGCGGGCAAGGCGCTCAAGAGAATTCTTTCGTACATAAAGAAGTACAGAGCAAGATTTATATTCGTGCTTTTCTGTATATTCGTAAGCTCGCTTGTAGGAGTTATAGGCTCAACATTTGTTCAGATACTTGTTGACAGCTATATAACCCCGATGCTCACAAACCACAGCACCGATTTCTCCGCGCTCGGAATGACATTGCTCGGTCTTGGCGGAATTTACGCGGTGGGAGTATTGGCAACATTCCTGTATCAGCGTATCATGGTAACTGTCGGTCAGGGCGTGCTGCTCGATATCCGTGAAGAAATGTTCACGCATATGCAGAAGCTGCCGATAAGGTTCTTCGACATACACTCGCACGGTGACCTCATGAGCCGCTATACAAACGATACCGACACGCTCCGCCAGATGCTAACGCAGAGCATCCCGCAGATATTTGCGTCATCAATGACGATAATATGCGTGTTCGCGGCAATGCTGAGAACAAGCTTCGCGCTCACCGGCGTTGTTATGTGCTTTGTGGTGATAATGATATTCTTAGTAAAGTTTATCGGCGGAAACAGCGGTAAATACTTCATAAAGCAGCAGAAGGCGCTCGGAGATGTGAACGGCTATATAGAGGAAATGATAAACGGGCAGAAGGTCATCAAGGTGTTCTGCCGTGAGGAAGAGACGATAGCCGAATTTAAAAAGAAGAATGACGATCTCTTCAAGCAGGCGGAATCTGCGAACAAGTTTGCGAATGTCCTGATGCCGATAATGAACAACCTCGGCAATATCGAGTATGTCGCGGTCGCGGTAGTCGGCGCGGCGCTCGTCGCGGGAGGCATGGGCGCCGGAATTGGCGGCGCGCTCACGCTTGGCGGTGTTATGGCTTTTCTCGGCTATACAAAGAGCTTCACAATGCCTATCAGCCAGATCTCGCAGCAGTTTAACTCAATCGTTATGGCTCTTGCGGGCGCGAACAGAATTTTTGATATGCTCGATACCGAGCCGGAAGCGGATGAGGGTACGGTTCGGCTCGTCAAGGGTGTTGTCGCAAGGAACGGCGTGTTCCGTCCCGAAAAATACGGCGACTGGATGTGGGACGACAATGGAAAATATATACCGCTGCGCGGTGATGTGAAGCTTGAAAACGTCGATTTCGGCTATGTTCCGGATAAGGTCGTACTACATGATATCAGCCTGTTTGCAAATCAGGGTCAGAAGATCGCGTTTGTAGGCTCAACCGGAGCGGGTAAAACAACGATAACGAACCTGATTAACCGATTCTATGATATAAATAAGGGCAAGATCACCTATGACGGAATAGATATTTCAAGAATACAAAAGCCTGCGCTCCGAAGCTCGCTTGGGGTTATATTGCAGGATACGCATCTGTTTACCGGAACGATACGTGAAAATATCCGCTACGGCAGACCGGACGCGACAGATATCGAAATAGAGACTGCCGCGCGGCTTACGGGTGCGGATGCGCTTATAGAGAGTCTGCCCGAGGGCTATGACACGATGATCGATGGCAGCGGCGGCAGTCTTTCGCAGGGTCAGTGCCAGCTTATCGCGATCACGCGCGCTGCGGTTGCCGATCCGCCGGTTATGATAATGGACGAGGCGACAAGCTCAATCGATACGCGTACCGAGGCGATAGTGCAGCGCGGCATGGATGCCCTGATGCAGGGCAGAACCGTATTCGTAATCGCGCACCGGCTTTCGACTGTCCGCAACAGTGACGTAATCATGGTTCTCGACCATGGCAGAATCATCGAACGCGGTAATCACGACGAGCTTATCGCGAAGAAGGGCACGTATTATAAGCTGTATACTGGCGCGTTTGAATTGGATTGATACGAAAGTGCACGAAGGGCAGTCTTCAAGCGGAATTAAACGTAAAATGGATAAAGAATATTACAACTAATCTCTATCCATTTTCTCTATGCCCGCATGACTGTATTTTAGTCATGTAAAGTATTAAAGATTAATATATTTTAATAAAAAATTTATATGTTTTAAATAAAATATATAAATTTCAACAGAATACTATGTTTTTTATAAATATATATATTGACATTTCAGAAATAATTGTATATAATATTAAAAGTTATTTGTTCGCAGAGATGTCGGAGCATAAAAATGATTGCGTTAACACGACAAAGGAGTATGTGATTATGATTGTAGATTTGATTAATGTTACTTTAGAAGATATAGAAGAAAGTACAAATAGATGCACCAAAGAAGCCGATACATTGATAATGTATTTACAAAATAATGGGGATAAAAACTATCGTTTGAAAGAAGAAGATATTAGTGCATGGCTTTATGAGGATATTGATGATTAATAATGTTAATGCTAAATCTTAATTATTTAAGATTTGGCATTATTTATGTTAAGGAGGGTTGAAGATGTATATTGTATTTAAAAATTTGGACGAGTGGTTTAAAAAAGACCCGGATTTAAAGAAAAAATTTCAAGATACATATAAAACTATATATACAATAGCACATGATTATGCTATACACCTGAATAAAATGGCACAAAATAAAGCAGGTAAGACAGTAAAAATTGTAATTAGCGAACAACTTTTGAAGCAGTCATTGATAGATGCTTTTGACGATTTATTACGATTAAAAAATTATCATCCGACAAAAGATCCCAACCCTATTAAGGAGACGGCATATATTGTATATTGGTTATCAAGGCATAAACCAATCAAACTGATGACAGAAGAAATTGTTTTAGATAATAATTTATCAGAGATTGCCAGAGCACGGTTTCTATTCATTAATGAGGAGTTTGGCATTAAATTGTTAGTGAATTCTGCTTTTACAGGAAAGAACGAAAAAGCAGTGTGTGCACATATACATAAAGAGGCGAAAAGACAATTAAAGTACTTTAAACACTTTTTATTATATTATTTGGTGTACAGGCTTGATTCACCAAAATCATTAGAAGCAATGATGCTGGGATGCACTATCCATCCTGTTTGGGATGTTGATCCAATAATTTGGAAAAAGCCGGAAAGACTTGAAGACGATTTTTGAGGTATAATAATATCATGTATATAGGGAAATGGAAAATAACAACTAAGGATTTAAAATGGTTTATTGTATGTTTGATACTAATAATATGCTTTCTTGTCGGATTGTCTGTTTATAACCAAAATATTGCGTCTGCAGTCCTTTCAGGTGCTTCCACTTCAATTTCGATTGTGCTGAGTATTGTTGCAATATTATATACGATGATTGAAGGAGCAAACAGCTCAAAGGTCAATCAAGAATCTATTAACAAACTAGCCAATATAGATAACCAGTTAAATAATTTAGTAAACAAAACTCTTGAATGGAGAGAACTTGATAAAAAATTGAAGGTTATTGTCGATACAGCAATAGAAACTGTTGACAACTCATCTAGTAATGGTATTGTTATTGATAAAGATATAAAAGATCAAATAGAAGCTTTACGAAAATATATCAATGAAGACATTGATGAATAGGCAAGAAATAGCCAATCATTGTGATTTGAGAAACCTGATTAGACACAAAAAATGTACCGGAATGGTTAATGGCATTATTAAATTAATGACATTGATGACGACGCGGAAAAAGTTGTGTAAATAGTATAAAAATGAACCTCCTTGGTGAAAATTATGGTAGAAATAATTTTTATCAAGGAGGTTTTTCGACAATGAAAATACCAAAGGAACTTATCAAGGAATATGTGAAAAGCGAGAATTTCACAAATACCAATGACATTATGGAAAGCATAAAATCTATGTTTGCTGATGTGTTAAATGAGGTGCTTCAGTGCGAGTTGGATGAACAGCTTGGCTACGACAAGCATGTTCGCACAGAATCAGGCGAAGAAAAGAAGAATTACAGAAATGGGTCTACAAAGCGTAAGATGAAAACTCAGCTTGGTGAAGTAGAAATCTCTGTACCTCGTGATCGAAATGGTGAGTATGAGCCGAAAATTATCGGTAAGTATCAGCGTAATGCAGATGGTATAGAAGATAAGATCTTATCGCTTTATGCTCATGGTATGTCCATTCGTGATATTCAAGAGCAGATAAAAGATTTGT